>JBJTAV010000167.1:0-9174 GCA_046091005.1 Gammaproteobacteria bacterium
GCCGACCTTGCCGTTTGGCGAGCGCCGCATCGAAGTGCTGATCACCTGTTACAAGGCGATCATGTTGACGCAAGAAAAATACGGTAGCCGCGCTGCCAATACCGAATCCTCGGGACTCGCAGCGTCGCTCGAGCCCTCGCGACGGATGATCGAGCAGCGTCTGGTCGGTGATTTGACCGATGGCGCCGAGAAGATGCGGATCAATGAGCGTATCGAGGCCAGCATCGATGCGCTGGTGAAAGCGCAGCCCTACTCCTCGACCGAAGTGTTGCTCGATACCGCGAGGCGCTGCGCCGATCTCGAGACGCAAAATGCATGGGGTACATTCCCTCGGTGACGTACGGTCTAGTGCGCTGCCGGGGCCGCGTGGCGCATGCTAGGGTAGCGACACTATGCTCGAACTCAGTCTTATCGAGACCCTCGCTGCCGGTGGGCTCGCGCTGTTCGCAGGCTTTGCCACGGTTCGGCGCGTGTCTTTCCTCAGGCGATACAACGTACCGGCGGCCGTGATCGGCGGTTTGCTGGTGGCTTTGCTGGTGACGTTCGCGCGCGTCAGCGAACTGCTCGTCATCACTTTTGATACCAGTCTGCAGACCGCGCTCAACACGGCGTTCTTCACATCGATCGGTCTGAGCGCGAGCTTTTCTTTGTTGCGCGCGGGTAGCGGCCAGGCACTGCTGTTTTTGATACTCGCAAGTGCGTTTGCCGTGGTGCAGAGCCTCATCGGAATCGGTGTGGCTGTGGCGTTTGGCGAGCATCCGCTCCTCGGTGTCTTGATGAGCTCGACCGCACTCGCGGGTGGGCCTGCGACCGCGCTCGCCTTCGCGCCGCAGTTTTCGGCGGCAGGCGTGCCCGCTGCGGAAAGTGTGGCGATCGCCTCCGCCATGGCGGGTATCGTGCTCGGCGGGCTTGCGGGTGGCCCGATTGCGACCCGCCTGCTGGAGCGGCACCAGTTGCGCTCCGGGCATGTCGTGCGTGCCGGGAATGCCGTGCGCTCGGCGGTGGTATCGCCGCCTGTGAGCCGCGAAGAGGCGAACGCTCTCGCAGCCCCCGATGACACTCCGTCGGAAGAAGACGGCATCCGCGACACCCTCAAAGCCCTGATGATTTTATTGGTCGCGATGGCGATCGGGGGTTGGCTGAGCAAAGGGCTCGCTGCCGCCGGGGTCACGCTGCCGGGTTATGTCGGCGCCATGCTCGTGGGCGCCTTGCTGCGCAACCTTGACGATGTAACGGGTTGGCTGAAGATTCCGCACGAAACTGCAGCGAACGCCGGCATGGTCTGCCTCACCTTGTTCCTGACCATTGCGCTCATGAATCTCAAACTTTGGGAGTTGGCGGCGCTGGCCTTGCCCCTGTTCATGAATCTGTTGCTGCAGGTAATTGCGGTGGCGCTCGTGTGCTGGTGGCTGGTGTTTCGGGTGATGGGTCGCGACTATGACGCCGTGGTCATGACGGGCGGCTTCACGGGTTTCATGTTGGGCACCACGGCCAACGCCATGGCTGTCATGCGCACGCTCGTCGAACGGTTCGGTCCGGCACCGCGCGCATTTTTGGTGGCGCCCATCGTGGGGGCGTTCTTCATCGATTTCAGCAACGCCATCATCATCACCACATTCCTGAATCTTTTGGGTTGAGCGCATGACCGACACCAGTCTGCCCGCAGGTTTTTTCAGGCCGATCGAGTTCGCCGGCAGACTCTTGGGTGGCGGCGCGGTCCCGGCAATCTGTATTCCTTTGGTCGCCCGCGACCGGGTCGCGCTGCAAGGCGAGCTGCAGGCCGTGCTCGCGCTCGCGCCCGACATCATCGAATGGCGGGTTGATCATTTTTTGACGACCCATGGCGCGGACGATGTACCCGGCGTGCTGCAGCAGCTGCGATCCGTACTCGAGGCATCAGTGCCCTCCGCCCGACCCCCGCTGATCTTCACGCTGCGCTCGCCGGCCGAGGGCGGCGAGGCGTGTGGCCTCGATGCCGAACGTGCAGCGGGCGTCATCGATGGGGCGATTGCGAGCGGCGCCATCGATTTCATTGACCTTGAACTTTCGGCATCGCCCGGGCTTTTCTCGCAAGCGCTGATGGCCGCGCGCAAGGCGGGAGTCCGGAGCATCGTCTCTTCGCACGACTTCTCGGCGACCCCGCCGACCGATGAAATCTTTGATCGCCTGCGTCGCGCGGTACAGGTCGGCGCCGATATCGCCAAGGTCGCGGTGATGCCGCGATCGATGGCCGATGTGCTGCGGCTGCTCGAGGCTTCAGAGCGCGGCTATCGCGAGCTCGAGCGTCCGCTCATCACCATGGCGATGGGCCCGCTCGGCGGCGTCAGCCGAGTGTTCTGCGGCATGTTCGGCTCTTCGCTGAGTTTCGCCGCGGGCAGCGCGACCTCGGCGCCCGGGCAGTGGCCCGCAGAATCACTGCGGGCTGCCTTCGAGCTGATCAGATCGAGAAGCCTTCCTCGCTGATCGGCAGTGAGCGAATGCGTTGCCCGCAGGCGCTGAACACCGCATTGCAGATTGCAGGTGCGATCGGTGGCAGCACCGGTTCGCCGAGACCGCTGGGCGGAAAGTCACTCTGCAGAAAATGAATGTCGATGCGCGGCTCTTTGCCGATACGTCGCAGCGGATAGCGATCAAAGTTTTTCTCGTCGATGACACCGCCGCGATAGGTGAGCTTTTGGGCGGCCATTGCGCTCAAGCCGTCGATCACTGATCCCTGACACTGGGCTTCGGCGCCGTTGAGATTGATGATGGGCCCGACATCGACCGCGACCGTCACCGAATGCACGGTGATGTGTCGTGCCGCATCGACGCTGACCTCGGCCACTTC
This sequence comes from Gammaproteobacteria bacterium, assembly GCA_046091005.1. GTDB lineage: Bacteria > Pseudomonadota > Gammaproteobacteria > Steroidobacterales > Steroidobacteraceae > UBA964. The sequence goes on from JBJTAV010000167.1 coordinate 2,828, forward strand.
GGCGACATGCGCCGTGTGGCTGAAGTAAAACGCGATTCCGAGTGCGCGCCCTTTCGGCAGACGTTTACCCCAGCCGGATTTTTCGGCAGCGAGTCGCAGTACCCCGGCGGCGCGACCCGTATTGAGCGCCCCTGCGTTGGCGGGTGGCAACCAGCGGGGTTCACCCAAAAGTTCGAGTAAAAACTCGAGATGATCGCGTCCGGCAGCGACCGACATCTCGTGCAGAAAACTTTGTAGCGGAAAGGCGAAGGCACTCGCCCCGGGCGCGCGCCAAAACCCGCAGGGCGAGCTCCATGGCAGAACCGAGCGCGTGATACGCACGGCGGGCATCAGTGGCGCGAAGTCTTCTTCTGCGCGCAGCATACCGCCCGAGACGATTCGTTTGCCGTCGGGCGAGAAGGTGATCTGATGATTTCGCCAGGCGCTGAGGCGACCCAAGGCATCGAGCGCGCCCTGCAGCGCCATCATTCCGCCCGCGCGAACGACATCGTTCGTCATGTCATCTTCGCGCAGCCACTGCAGCTTGATCGGCGCGCGCGCCCGCGCCGCGATGGCGGCCGCTTCGCAGGCGACGTCATTATTGAGACGTCGGCCGAAGCCGCCACCCAGACGTTGCGGATGGATGGTGACGTTGCCCTCGGCTACGCCCAAAAGCTTGGCCACTGCCATCTGCGCCCGTTGCGGCGTTTGGCTCGGTGGCCAAAGTTCCATGCCGCCGCCTTCTAGGGGTCGGGCGACGCAGTTCTGCGGTTCGAGTTGGGCATGGGACAAGAACGCGTAGCTGTAGGTCGACTGCAGCGTTTTCTTTGCCGAGGCAAAAGCGGTCGCGATATCACCACGCTCGGCGATGAGATCGTTACCACTGGCGCCGTCACCGCCTGCTTGCGCCAGCTCGCGCGCCTTGGCCAGCGTGCTCGGCCAGTCATCGCTCGCTGCAGCGCTCTCGTCCCAGTCGACGCGCAATGCACGACGCGCGCTCAAGGCGGACCACGTATCGCGCGCGATGAGGGCGACACCCGGCTTGAGCTCGGTGAGATCGCCGTTACCCTCCAGTACAAAAATATCGACCACACCAGGAAGAGCCCGAACCTCATCGAGATTGGCCGAGCGCACTTTGCCGCCGATGCGCGGGCATTTGATGTACATGGCGTGCAGCATTCCGGGAACGCGCACATCGCTCGCGTAGGTCGGTCGTCCGGTGACGAGATCGCGACCATCGGTTGTTCGTACTCGGGTGTTGAGCAGGCGATACTCGGCGCGAGTTTTGAGGCGGATGGTTTCGGCGTCGGGTACCGGTAGCGTGGCCGCCGCTTCGGCGAGATCGCGGTAGTGTGCGCGACGTCCCGAGGCTGCATGAATGACTTCGCTGTCGCGGGTGCTGCAATCGCTTGCAGCGACATTCCAATCGCGCGCGGCAGCCTCGACCAACATGGCGCGAGCGACTGCGCCGGCACGGCGCATCGGATTCCAGCTGCGGGGCGTTGCCGTGGAGCCGCCCGCGGTTTGCACGCCGTAACGCTTGGCATCGATACCCGAGATTCGGATCTCGACATCTTTCCAGGCGACATCAAGCTCTTCCGCCAAAATCATGGGGATCGAGGTCCGCACGCCTTGACCGATCTCGGGCTGCGTGGCGTAGATGACGATGCCATCGCGTGAAATTTGCAGGAACGCACTCGGCGCGAGTGAGCTCGACGCGAGCGTGCTGGTAGCGGCCCGTGCAGTGTCGACCTCGATGACCGAGACGCCGAGCAGCAAGCCGCCGCCCGCGAGTCCCGAGATCTGCAAAAACTGGCGCCGATCAAATTTTTGGATGTGGTAGCGGCTCATGTACGCGCTCGGAGTGCAGTGGCTGCGGAGTGAATCGCTTTGCGGATACGCACATAGGTGCCACAGCGGCAAATATTTCCGGCCATGGCGGCATCGATGTCGGCATCGCTCGGTTTGGGGTTACGGGCGAGCAGGGCGGTCGCACTCATGATCTGACCCGATTGGCAGTACCCGCATTGCGCGACATCGTGTTCGAGCCATGCCTGCTGCACGGCGTGCAAAGTGCCATCGGCAGCCGCGAGTCCTTCGATGGTCGTGATGCGACTGTCGGCTGCGGCGCTCGCCGGTACCGAGCAGGAGCGTACCGGGCTGCCGTCGAGGTGTACCGTGCAGGCCCCGCACTGCGCCATACCGCAACCGAAGCGAGTACCGGTAAGCCCCAGCCGATCGCGCAGCACCCAGAGCAGCGGCATATCGGCGGGCACGTCTTCCACCGTCTGTTTTTGGCCGTTCACATTCAGTTCAAGTTTTGACATGGGTCTTCTCAGTTCGAAAAGTAAACATAGTCTTCGCCCGCGTGCGGTGGGTCGGCGATCGTGCGATCAAGGGGTACCGCGACTGCGGCCAGCGATTGCCAGATCGGTACGGCCTGCTCTCGATCGAAAGCCATCATGCGCGATTTCATGGCGGCGACTCGGGTCGCTTCGCTCGTCGCGAGATTGTTTTTTTCACTCGGATCGAGCGTGAGGTTGTAGAGCCATTCTTTGCGCGGCATCTCGGTCAGCTGCAATTTCCATTCGCCATCGAGCAGCGTGAGATAACGATCGGTCCGCCAAAAGAGCGACTCATGTGGTTTGCCTGCGAGATCGCCGCGCGCATACGGCAGCAAGTTCACGCCATCGATCACGCGATCCGCAGGAGTCGTCGCGCCAGTGGCTGCAGCAATTGTCGAGAAAATATCGAAGTGGGCGGCAGGGCCGGGCCGACGCGTGTTCTCTGGCAAAGCGGCTGGCCATTGCAGAAAGAGCGGCACGCGGATGCCGCCCTCAAAGTAAGTGGCTTTCCAGCCGCGCAGCGGGGCGTTGCGCGCACCCAAGCCCGTGTAGTGCGGCGCACCGTTATCACTCGTGAAAATGACGAGCGTGTTGTCCTCGAGACCGCGTTCGCGCAGCGCGGCGAGCACGCGGCCGATGTTGCGATCGAGCGAGCGCAGCATTGCGGCATAGACGCGCAAGGCGTGATCTTCGATGAAGGGCAGGGCGTCGTAATCCTCGCGTGTCGCCTGCAGCGGAGTGTGCGGTGCGTTATAGGCGAGATACAAAAAAAACGGTCGATGCTGATTGGCATCGATGACGCGGATTGCCTCGTCGGTGAAGTACTCGGTGAGATAACGGTCGGGCTTGAACACCTCGCCATCATTGAAGCGCACGCCCCAAGGCTGATTGGCCAGAATGAATTTATCGATGATGTTGTGCTCGGGATCGACCGTCACCACGCGCGGGTCTGCGCTCGGCAAATACATGGAGGCGCCGTGCTGAAGGCTGAGCGACTCGTCAAAGCCGTGGGCGTAAGAGCGGAATCGTGGGCTGTCGCCGAGGTGCCACTTGCCAATGTGGGCGGTGTGGTAACCCGCAGCCCGCAATACTTTGGCGATGGTGACTTCGGATGTCGGCAGTCCCATGTCCTCGTATGCGGGTTGTCCTGCTTCGCGATCTGCAAAATAAACGGGCGGGGCGTCGCCCCCTTGCTTCTCGCCGGTACGCGCAATCAGCTTCATGAACAGCGACGGTGTCGGCGTGAACTCGAAGCCGAATCGGGTTGGGTAGCGTCCCGTCATGATCGCAGCACGCGAGGGCGCACAAGTCGGATTGCCCGAATAGGCGGCATCAAAACTCACGCCGCGCTGCGCAAGGCTGTCGATGTTCGGTGTGGGTACGCGCCCCTCGGCAACACCAGCGCCAAAAGCGCTGAGGTCGGCGTGTCCCAGATCATCCACCACAATCAGCAGCACATTCGGTCTTTTGGCTGCAGTGGATTCTGCAAGCGAGGAGCTCGCAGACGGCCCCTGCTGCCAAGTCACTTCCCTGAACGGCGCGCTTTCGTTGCTCATGACGTAGCGCACGTAGAGCAGCGCGAGACCCGTCCATCCACCCAGCCATTGCAAGCCCACGGCGAGCGTTGCGATCGTCCCCAGCAGCGCGGCAGAAATTTTGAAAAATCTTTCAGTCATTGACGTGCTCTTCGTGCCGAGGCTCTTCATGCGCCTGCGGCGCGCAAATCCTGCTCGATCATCCACAGCCTATCCTGTCCCCAGAGAGCGGGTAAACCGTTGACGCGAAACGACGGTACGCCCCAGAGCCCCGATGCAAACATGTCTTCGCGGTTGCCCTCCGCGAGGGTGCGCCAGGATTGATCAGCGAGCGCTTCGTGCACTGCAGAGGACGACAAGCCCGCCCGCAGCGCGATGCGCTCAAGCCCAGGTCTGCTGCCTGCATCGATGCCCTCGGCAAACACCCCACGCAAGAAAGACTCAAGGAACTCTTCGCCGCAGCCTTGCTGCACGGCATGATGCAGCACCGCGAGACCTCGCTCCGTGGGCAGGCCCACCGGGTCGGCCACATCTCCGAACGGCATGCCGAGTCGCAGCGCCTCACGCTGGGTATCTTTGAGAATGTAGAGCCGCTTGGCGAGCGGTACGGGCAGACCGCGCATCACCATCGGCAACACGAAGCGCAAGCGCAGTGTCGCGCCATGATGTTTTGCGAGTGCGCGTACCCGCGGGGTGGCAAGCCAAGTATAAGGGCTGCGCAGCGAACAAAAGAATTCGAGGGTCGCAGCTTGGCCGGTACTTTTCATTGACGGTAATGGCGACGCGAATGTCGATGCCAATTGCAGCGCAGGCGGCGGAAACAGTGGTACGAATTTTTCTTCGAGCCGTGCATCTTTGGCTAATCGCGACTCGAGATAGTGCAAACGATCGAGGCCCCAGTACCACTCGCCCTCGAAATGAAACATGCCACCGAGGTAATGACCAAGTCGGCGCCGTAACGCAGCGCCCGCCGCGAGCGCCGCGGGCGAACTGCTACTCGCACCCCCGAGCTCTGCAGGGTGCATGGCCGGGTCAGGGGGCGTGAGACCAAAGTGCTGCGCCCAGCGCGCGGCATCGCGCTGCGACCATTGGCGCAGTGCCTCGGCCTGCGGCGCTGCTGCGAGATCGGGGGGCGGAACTGCATAGCTCTCGAGGCGGATCGGATAGCGCGCGCGCAATGCGTCGAGTTGGGTCGCGGCCAACTGACTGTAGGGGTCGTCCGCTTGATGAAAATAATGAACCGTGGCTACCCGACCCGACACGCGTCGCAGGGCGCGCCGCGACGCACGCGCAAGCTGCTGGCGCCGCTCGCTCGTGACCGAGCGGGCAATCAACCGACCGATGACAACTCGGGGCAGGCGAGTAGCGTCCGACTCCATCGCGGCAGACTAACTGATCCGCAGGCGGGCGGGTGACACCTGCGACCTAAAGCGCGAGCAGGACCGCGGCGCTGATCAACAGCAGCCGAGCCGTTTCGAAGTGCCTTGAAAACGAGCGCCCCTCGAGTAACCAGCCGAGACTCGCGGCGGTAGCCGCGATGGCGGCCGCAAACAGCCCCTTGGTGCTCATCGCAAAGTTTCCGTGATTGGCCAAAAAATAGAGGGTCGCCATCGCGAGCACTGCGTACTGCAGCAGCACGTAATTTTTGACCGTCGAGCTCGGTGTCGGCGAATAGCGTCGAACAGTCGTGGGGTCGAGATGGGCGAGGGCGACACCACGCCCCGAGGGCGGGTCGATCCAGGTCCGCAGGGCAGTACCAAAGGTCGTTGCCGTGAGGGACTTGCGCAGCACATCGGCATAGACGTTCAAATTGCCCCACACCACGTTATAGCTCGCGAGCGGCTTGCGGATGCCATACACCACGGGCTCATCGTCGCGCTCTTCGGCGTAGCTGCCGAAGAGGCGATCCCAGATGATGAAAATGCCGCCGTAATTACGGTCGATGCAGTACTCGTTCTGGCCGTGATGTACGCGATGGTTTGAGGGCGTGACAAACACCCGATCGATCCAGCCGAGTTTGCGCACGAGCTCGGTGTGCACCCAGTACTGATACAGCAGATCGATCAGCGCCACGGTGCCGAACACGACCGGCGGCACGCCGACAATGGCCATCGGCAGATAGAACGGAAACCCTAGAAATGCGCCCGTGGAGGTTTGGCGCAGTGCGGTCGACAATTTGAACCACTCGGAGGAGTGGTGCACCTGATGCGCGGCCCACATTGCATTAACTTCGTGGCCGTAGCGATGCACCCAGTAATAGGTTAAGTCATAGGCGATGAGCGCCGCGACCCACACCCAGATTTGATCTTGCGGCAGGGTGTTCAGGCGCAGGTTTTCGAATACGTAAACGTATATCCCAAAGGTGAATACGCGCACGAAGACGCCAGACACCTGGCTCAGCGTGCCGAAGTTGAGGCTGGTGATGGCATCGGGCAGGTCATAAACCTTCAGGCCGCGACGGCGCGCGACCCATGCCTCGAGCAGGATC
>JBJTAV010000168.1:0-17524 GCA_046091005.1 Gammaproteobacteria bacterium
TGTCGGTGACCATTGGCGAGTTTGAAGCCGAGCGCCCCACGCCGCGCGCTCAAGCCGAGCCGGGTGCGGCGCCTGTTGCCAAGAACGCCTTGGGCATCGTGGCGGCCGATCTCACGGAGGCACAGCGCAAGGAGCTCAAGATCAAGGCCGGTGTGCGTGTGGAGAGCGTGGAAGGCGCCGCGCAGCGTGCGGGCCTGCGCGAGGGCGATGTCATCTTGTCGGTAGACAACACCGAGGTCACCGACACCAAGCAGTTTGCTGCCCTGGCCGCCAGGGCCGAGAAGTCACGCTCGGTCAGCGTGCTGGTGCGCCGCGGCGAGTGGGTCAACTACCTGGTCATCCGACCTGGCCGTTGACCCCTGCGCGTTGGCGGGTTTTGCCCGATGTGGCGGGCCCGACACACCCCTGAGGGGGAGGTGTCGGGTCTGTTCTCAAGAAGTGAGCGTACGCACACTTGATGCCTTTCTGAGGGATGGCTCGATTGATCTCTGGAAAGGTTAGAATGTGGACCTCTTGGGCCCTTTTCCACCGGTCTTACCCGGCTACCCACAGGCTTTCCCAAGCCTTGCCCACAGCTTGTGGATAATTTGTTAATAAATATGCCTGTTGGTACCCCGCAACGAGCGGAGAACAAGGAAATTCGCGGGTTTGCGCCCGGGCGATTTGGCTACAATGAATGCCCAACAAGCAGTTGCCATATCTTTTGTTGGAAGGCGCGTCACCCTGTGGACGCGCCTTTTTTTTAGCGGTCATGGATCACATTCGCAACTTCTCGATCATTGCGCACATCGATCACGGCAAGCGCACCTTGGCTGATCGACTCATACAACGCTGCGGCGGCTTGAGCGATCGCGAGATGGAAGCGCAGGTGCTCGATTCGATGGACATCGAACGCGAGCGCGGCATCACCATCAAGGCGCAGAGCGTCACGCTGTACTACAACGCGTCAGACGGACAGCGTTACCAGCTCAATCTCATCGATACCCCGGGGCACGTCGACTTCTCCTACGAAGTGTCGCGTTCGCTCGCCGCCTGTGATGGCGCCTTGCTCGTGGTTGACGCCTCGCAAGGCGTGGAAGCGCAGAGCGTGGCCAACTGCTACACCGCGATCGAGCAGGGGCTCGAGGTGCTGCCCGTCATCAACAAAATCGACCTGCCCTCGGCCGACCCGCCGAAGGTCATCCGTGAGATCGAAGAAATCATCGGCATCGATGCGCAGGAAGCCGTGCGGGTGTCGGCCAAGACCGGCGAGAACGTGCCGGAGTTACTCGAGGAAATCGTCAAACGCATTCCGGCGCCGAAGGGTGACCCCTCAGGTCCGCTGCAGGCGCTCATTATCGACTCCTGGTTCGACAACTACGTTGGTGTCGTCTCGTTGGTGCGCGTGGTCAACGGCACGCTGCGTACGGGCGACAAGATCCGCGTGATGTCCACGGGCCGCGCGTGGCTCGTCGACAAGCTCGGTCGGTTCACGCCGAAATCGGTCGCGGCCCCACAGCTTGGCGCCGGCGAAGTGGGTTTCGTGATCGCGGGCATCAAAGAAATTGACGGTGCACCCGTCGGCGACACCATCACGCTCGAGAACAAGCCCTGCACGACACAGCTGCCAGGCTTCAAGCAGGTGCAACCGCGCGTGTTCGCCGGTTTGTTCCCGGTTAACGCCGATGATTACGAGGCGTTTCGCGACGCGCTCGCCAAATTGCGTCTCAATGATTCGGCGTTGCACTACGAGCCCGAGGTGTCCGGCGCGCTCGGTTTCGGATTTCGCGTTGGCTTCCTGGGGTTGCTGCACATGGATATCGTGCAGGAGCGACTCGAGCGCGAATACGACCTCGATCTCATCACGAGCGCGCCCACCGTCGTGTACGAAGTGGGGCTGACCGACGGGACCAGCGAATTCGTCGACAATCCGGCGAAGCTGCCGGCACCCAACAAGGTGCTGGAGATCCGCGAGCCCATCATCATCGCAAACATTCTGGTGCCGCCTGATTACGTCGGCGGCGTGCTGCAGCTCTGCACCGAGAAGCGCGGTACGCAGAAGAAAATGCAGTACCTCGCGAACCAGGTGTCGCTGCAGTATGAGCTGCCGCTCGCTGAGGTGGTGCTCGATTTCTTCGATCGCCTGAAGTCGGCGAGTCGCGGCTATGCCTCGTTCGATTACGAGTTCAGCCACTTCCAGGCCGCGCCGCTGTCGAAGCTCGACATCCTCATCAACGGCGACAAAGTCGACGCCTTGTCCATCATCGTCCACCGCGAGAACGCGTATCACCGCGGTCGAGAACTCGTCGACAAAATGCAAGAGCTGATCCCGCGGCAGATGTTCGAAGTCGCCGTGCAGGCGGCGATCGGTACTCATGTCATCGCGCGCGCCACGGTGAAGGCGCTACGCAAGAACGTGCTCGCCAAGTGTTACGGCGGCGACATCAGCCGCAAGCGCAAGCTCCTCGAGAAACAGAAAGAGGGTAAGAAGCGCATGAAGCAGGTGGGTTCGGTGGAGATCCCGCAGGAAGCCTTCCTCGCGGTGCTCAAAGTCGGCAGGAAGTGACCCCATGATCGATCTCATCATCTCGACGCTGGCATTGCTCGCACTGCCGGTTGCCATCCTCTGCGTGATCGACGACTGGTTCGTTCGCCCGGGTCGTCAGCTCGTGCTCAAAGAGGGTCAGCCGACCCCCGATCCGCTCGCCATGCGCGTGCTCTACGGCGTGTTGCCATTTTTGGTGATCGCCTGGTTCTTTCGGTTGATGTCGGCGCAGCGGGCGGATTTCAGCCTGCTGCTGATCCTGATCACCGTGGCCTCGGGCATCGTCTGGGCGGTCGATCATTGGCGGCTCGCGCCGCGGCGGCTGGCAGCGGCGCTCGCGGCCAAGCGCGAGCCTGAGTCTCTGCAATTGCCGGGCACGGTCGACTACGCACGCAGTTTCTTTCCGGTGATGGCCGTGCTGCTCGTGCTGCGTTCGTTTTTCTATGAGCCGTATCGAATCCCCTCCGATTCGATGATGCCGACGCTGCTCGATGGCGATTTCATCCTGGTCAACAAATATGCATACGGCGTGCGCTTGCCGGTGGTGCATCGCAAGATCGTGGAGGTTGGCAAGCCCGCGCGTGGCGATGTGGCGGTGTTTCGTTTTCCTGCCGATCCGGCGGTCAACTATGTGAAGCGCGTGGTTGGCTTGCCCGGCGATCTGGTCGAAGTGCGCAACGATCAACTCATCATCAATGGCAAGCCGGTACCGCTCGTGCAGCAGGGTCGCTATGAGGACGGTTGCTATCAAAACATGCGGATTGCCGAAGAGGAGCTCGATGGACGCAAGCACGCGGTGCTGCACTGCCTGAGCTCGGACATGCTGGCCGTGCCGCCACTGCCATCCTGCAACCGCAGCATCATGCAGGGTTATGTTTGCAACGAGTCGACCGCCGGCATCAACCCCGATTCCGGCGATCGCTTCATGCAGGTGCCGCAGGGTCAATATTTGATGGTCGGTGACAATCGCGACAACAGCTCGGACGGGCGCGTGTGGGGTTTTGTCGATGAGTCGCTGCTCGTGGGCAGGGCGAGTGCAATCTGGTTCAACTGGGATCTGCAACGCTCCGGTGGCCCGAACTGGTCGCGCATTTTCACTCGAATCGAGTGAGTGCGCGTTGAGTGTGATGCGCCCCGATTGGCCGCAGCGATGGTTGCAGTCGGCGCTCGGCTACGAGGCGCGCGACCTCGCGCTTTTCATGGCGGCGCTGACTCATCGCAGTGCTTCGGGTCGCAACAATGAGCGGCTCGAATTTTTGGGCGATGCCGTACTCAATCTTTTGGTGGCCGAGTTGCTCTATCAACGATTTCCGGCGGCGGACGAGGGCGACCTCAGTCGCTTGCGCGCGAGTCTCGTGAGCGCGGGGCCGCTGGCCGGTATTGCGCAGGGGCTGGGCCTTGGCGAAGAGCTGCAGCTCGGCTCGGGTGAACTCAAGAGCGGTGGCTTCCGTCGCGAGTCGATCCTGGCCGATGCCTTCGAGGCCACCATTGGTGCGGTCTATCTCGATTCCGGACTCGAGGCTGCGCGCGCCATCGTGAACCGATTCTGCACGCCGCTGCTCGAGGCTTTGCCGCAAGCCGACTCGCTTAAAGATCCGAAAACCCGGCTGCAAGAGTGGTTGCAGTCGCGCGCTTTGCCTTTGCCTGCCTACAGCGTCGACAGCGTGAGCGGTGAGCCGCACGATCAGCACTTCGTGGTGCGCTGCGAGATTGCGGCAAAGAATATCAGCACCATGGGTGAGGGCTCGAGCCGACGACGTGCCGAGCAGGAAGCCGCGCAGCGTGCGCTCGCACAAATAGGTGAACGCACATGAACGAGTCGCTGGAGTCTGCAGGGTTTCGGGCCGGGTTCGCCGCGCTCGTGGGTCGCCCCAATGTCGGCAAGTCGACGCTGCTCAATGCGCTGGTCGGCGAGAAAGTGTCGATCGTCACGCCGCGACCGCAGACGACGCGGCATCGCATCACCGGGCTCGTCAACCGTTCCGGTTTGCAGATCGCTTTTGTCGACACGCCGGGTTTGCATGCGGGCGGCAAGCGCGCCCTCAATCGCGCGATGAATCGCACGGCCGCGGCGGCGCTGCTCGATGCGGATCTCGTCGTGTTCGTGGTCGAGGCCCTGCGTTGGACGCCGGAAGACGAAGCGGTGTTGCAGCGTATTCGCGAGAGTGGGCGCGCAGCGCTGTGCGTGGTCAGCAAGGTTGATACCGCCAGACCGCGTGATCGGTTGCTGCCTTTCATCGCGCAGCTTGCGCAGCGGCATGAGTTTCGCGCCATCGTGCCGGTGTCGGCGGTGCGCGCCGATAATCTCGAGGAGCTGATCACGGCCATCGGTCGCGAGTTACCGCTATCGCCGCAACTTTTTGATGAGACGGATCGCACGGATCGCGACCTGCGTTTTCGCATCACCGAGATCATTCGCGAGAAGCTCACGCTCGAACTCAATCAGGAAGTGCCCTACGGCATCGCGGTCGAGATCGAAAAAATGGAACGTGAAACTGCTGAGGGCGGCGAACGCGATCTCATTCACGCCGTGATCTGGGTCGATCGTGAGGGCCAGAAGCCGATCGTGATCGGCGCGGCCGGTGCGCGTCTAAAACGCGTCGGCAGCTCGGCGCGCCGCGAAATCATTGGGTTGCTCGGTCATCGCGTGCACCTCGAGCTATGGGTCAAGGTGCGCGAGAACTGGGCAGACAATGCCCAGGCGCTGCGTACACTGGGCCTCGAGTAAGCGGAGCGCTGCGGTGGCCAAAGGCAGCCGACGCGTCGAACTCGCCGAACTCTACGTGCTGCATCATCGCCCTTGGCGTGACACGAGTCGGATGCTCGACGTGTTCACGCGTGAGCATGGTCGGCTGACGCTGTTTGCACGTGGGGTGCGCGGACCCAAATCGCGCAGTGCCTCGGTGTTGCAGCCGTTTCGCTTGTTGCTCGGCTCCTGGACCGGCACCGGCGATGCCGGGCAGCTCAATCAGGTCGAGGGGGCGCCCGCAGCGGGCGAGTGGCAGGCCTTGCCTGCGGCGGCCTTGATCAGCGCGTGGTATCTCAATGAACTCGTGCTCAAGCTCACGCTGCGACACGATCCGCAGCCGCTGGTTTTTGATCTCTATCATCAGAGCCTCGAGCGACTGCGTGGGGGCGAGTCGGTGCCTGCGGTGCTGCGCGGCTTCGAGAGGCAGCTTCTGGAGATGCTCGGCTACGGGGTCGAGTTTCGGGCCGAAGCCCGTGAGGGCGCCGCGCTGCGGGTGGACGCGTATTATCATTTCCACCCCGATCTCGGCTTCATCGAGGTGTCGGGCGAGCCGCCCGCCTCGGCCGTGGCTGGACGCGATCTGCTCGCCATCGCCGAAGACGATTACCGGGAGCCTGCCGTGCTCGAGACGGCGCGGCGGGTGTTGCGAGCGGCTCTCGATCGGGCGCTCGAGGGTCGCGATTTGAACACGCGTGCTGTGGCGCGGGCGGTCATCCGCCGGCCACGCCGCCAGGAGACAAAGAATTCATGACTGTGAGCATCGATCTTGGCGTCAACATTGATCACGTGGCTACGCTGCGTCAGGCGAGGCGCGTGAGTTATCCGAGTCCGATCGAGGCCGCGCTCGCGGCCGAGCAGGCCGGGGCCGACAACATCACGCTGCATCTGCGCGAAGATCGCCGGCACATTCAGGACGCCGACGTCGAAGCGCTGCGCCCGCTGTTGCAAACGCGCATGAATCTCGAGATCGCGGTGACCGACGAGATGATCAACTTCGCACGGCGCATCCGTCCCGCAGACTGCTGCCTCGTGCCCGAGCGGCGCGCCGAGATCACGACCGAGGGTGGGCTCGATGTGGTGGGGCAGATCGGTCGACTGCGCGAGAGCTGTGCGCTGCTCGCAGCCAGCGGCATCCGCGTGGCGCTTTTCATTGATCCGGAGCCGGCGCAAATCGAAGCGACGGCGCGCGCCGGCGCCCCGGTGGTCGAGCTGCACACTGGCCGCTATTGCGAGGCCACGGGGGCCGAGGCGGCCCATGAACTCGAGCGTTTGCGCGCAGGGGCGCGGTTCGCGGCGACGCTCGGTCTCGAGGTTCACGCGGGTCACGGACTGCACTATGAAAACCTGCAACCCGTGGCGGCGATTGCGCAAATTACCGAACTCAATATCGGCCACGCGATCGTCGCGCGCGCCGTTTTTACCGGCCTTGCCGCGGCGGTACGCGACATGAAGGCCCTGATGGTGGCAGCCCGCACATGACGACACTGGTTTTTGATATCGAAACCGTTCCCGACGTCGAACTTGGTCGGCGTGTTTTTGGCCTCGAGGGGCTCTCTGACGTGCAGGTCGCCAAAGCGATGTTCGCGCAGGCCCGTCGTCACGCTGGCAGCGATTTTTTGCCGCATGAGCAACATCGTATCGTGGCGATCTCCTGCGTCATGCGCCGCGGCGACACGCTCAAAGTGTGGAGCCTCGGTGATCTCGAGTCGAGCGAAGCCGATCTCGTCACGCGTTTTTTCGAGGGCATCGAGCGACATACGCCGAACCTCGTCTCCTGGAACGGCGGCGGCTTCGATCTGCCTGTGCTCCACTACCGTGCGCTCAAGCATGGCGTGGTGGCACGTCGCTATTGGGAGACCGGTGGCGAAGATCAAAGTTTTCGCTGGAACAATTATCTGAGTCGCTATCACGAGCGGCACATGGATCTCATGGATGTGCTCTCCGCTTACCAGCCGCGCGCGAAGGCGAGCCTCAGCGACATGGCCTATCTGCTCGGGCTGCCCGGCAAGCTCGGCTTCTCGGGCGATCAGGTGTGGGATGCCTACACCGCGGGCAATTTGCAGGGCATCCGTCGCTACTGCGAGACCGATGTGCTCAACACCTGGCTCATCTTTTTGCGTTTCGAGGTGATGCGCGGTCGGCTCGATGCCACGGGGCTCGCCGCCGAAGAAGCGCGCGTACGCGACATGCTGGCCTCGGCCGATGAACCGCATTTCGCGGAGTTTCTCGCGGCCTGGCCAGCGACTGCCGCGTGAGCGGGGGTCAAAGATTTTGAGTCGAGATCAAACTTCATGAGTCGCGGTCCGAGGCCCCCGGGTCCGCCCGAAGAGGCGGTCGTCGCGGCGCTCAATCATGATGGCGAGGGGGTCGTGCGTGAGGGCAAGACGGCGTTCGTGGCGGGCGCCTTGCCTGGCGAGCGCATTCGGTTTCGCCGGGTTCGCCAGCATCGACAGCACGATGAGGGCGAACTGCTCGAGGTGATCGAGGCCTCGGCGGCGCGCACGACGCCGCGTTGCGCACACTTCGGAGTGTGCGGCGGCTGTTCGCTGCAGCACATGTCGCCCGCGGCGCAGTTGCAGGCCAAGCAGCGGGAGCTCGCCGATAATCTCGAGCGTATCGGGCGCGTGAGTCCCGAGCGTTGGCTGGAGCCGCTCGCGGGACCGGTATGGAATTACCGTCGTCGGGCGCGGCTCGGTGCCAAGTTCGTGCCGAAGCGCGGCCGGGTGCTCGTCGGTTTCCGGGAACGCGCCAAGCCTTATATTGCAGCGCTCGAGCGCTGCGAGATCCTTGCGCCACCGCTTGATGGATTGATCACACCGCTCTCTGAGCTACTCACTGGGCTCGAGGCGCGGGCCTCGATTCCGCAGATTGAGGTGGCGGTGGCTGACAATCTCACCGTGCTCGTGCTGCGTACGCTGGTTGAGCTTTGCCAAGCGGATCGCGCGGCGCTCGCGGCTTTTGCAGCGACGCACGGGCTGCGTATCGATCTGCAGCCGGGGGGTCTCGATAGCATTCGTCCGCTTGATGCAGCCAGCAACGCAGCAAACGTCGCGCTCGAATACCACTTGCCTGCCGAAGGCCTACGCTACGAATTTCAGGCGACCGATTTCGTGCAGATCAATGGCGCGGTCAATCAGGCGCTGATTGCGCGGACGATCGAACTGCTCGAGTTGCAGCCGAATCATCGGGTGCTCGATCTCTTCTGTGGGCTCGGCAATTTCACGTTGCCGATCGCCCGTCGGGTCGCCGAGGTGGTGGGTATCGAGGGCGAGGCGGGGCTCGTCGCCAGAGCCCGCCACAACGCCGCGCTCAATGATTTGAGCAATGCGCGTTTTCATGTGGCGAATCTTGCTGAAGCGAATGGGGGTGCGGCGGCGCTCGCCGGTCGCGTCGATCGTGTGCTGCTCGATCCGCCCCGCGCTGGTGCGATCGAGGTACTGCCGAAACTCGCTGCGCAGGGTGCCGAGCGGATGGTTTACGTATCTTGTCACCCGGGCACTTTGGCACGCGATCTCGGCCTGCTCTGTCACGAGCACGGCTACAAACTTGCGGCTGCGGGCGTGATCGACATGTTTCCGCATACCAACCACGTCGAGTCCATTGCCGTGCTGGAGGCCTCACGATGACTTTGGGACCGCTGATGATCGATCTTCAGGGTACGGTGCTGCAGTCCATCGAGCGCGAGTTGCTGCAGCACCCGCTGGTCGGCAGCGTGATCCTGTTTGCGCGTAACTACGAAAATCCTCGGCAACTGCAGCAACTGGTCGCCGACATCCACGCCGTGCGCAATCCGGCGCTGATCGTCGGTGTCGATCACGAAGGCGGTCGCGTACAAAGATTTCGTGAAGGTTTTTCGCGGCTGCCGCCGCTGCGGCGTATCGGTCACGAGCACGATGCCGCGCCGCGGGCCGGTCTCGCACTCGCGCGCGAGCTTGGCTGGTTGATGGCAGCAGAGCTTCGGGCCGTCGGCGTTGATCTGTCTTTTGCGCCCTGCGTCGACCTCGATTACGGCGTGAGCGAAGTCATCGGCGATCGCGCCTTGCACGCCAATCCGGAGGTGGTCGGCGCGCTCGCCGTCGCTTACATGCACGGCATGCGCTCAGCGGGCATGGTGGCCACCGCCAAACATTTTCCGGGCCATGGCGCAGTGGTCGCTGACTCTCACCACGCCTTGCCGGTCGATCGGCGATCGCTGGCGGATCTCGAGCCCGATATCGCGCCCTATCGCGTGCTCATTGCCAACGCACTCGCGGGCGTGATGGTTGCGCATGTGCTTTATCCCGAGATCGATGATGTCCCTGCGAGTGCCTCGCAGCGCTGGATCCGCGGCTATCTGCGCAACGAGCTACGTTTTCAGGGTGTGGTTTTTGCGGATGATCTGTCGATGGCGGGCGCTGCAGCCGTGGGCGGCATTGTCGAGCGTGCCGAGAAAGCCTTGGCTGCGGGATGCGACGTACTGCCGGTCTGTAATCATCGCGAGAGCGTGATCGCACTGCTCGACGGATTCGAGGCCCCAGTCGATGCGGCAGCGGCGTTGCGCAGGGTGCGCCTGCGCGGGCGCGGTCAATGGACCCCAGATTCTTTGCGGGAGTCGGCTGAGTGGCAGGCAGCGCAGCGCGCCCTCGAACGTTGCATGGCGCCGCCTGATTTGCGGCTGGCCTGACGCGCCGCGAGGCGATGTATTTGCCGTCGGGCCTTTATTTGGCGCCCGGCCTTTATTTGGCGCCGGGCGTGATCACTGCGACGACACCCAAGCCCGGGTGATCGTAGTAATTCTTTTCATTGAAGCGGATACGGCGAATCTCGCTCATCTGCAGCGCAGCGCCGCCCTCCGGCGTGTAGCGCAGGTTCATGCCGAAATGCAGGAGTGAACCGCGTTCGAGCAAAAATTGTCCGCTGAGGCCCGGTACTTGCAGGCCCACGCGTTCGACCACGAGCCCATTGCGTGAGCCCCAGCTGCTGGCGGTCTGCGTCCAGCCGGTATGCGCAAGCACGCGATATCCCGCGCCCGCCAGTTTTTGACGAGCCCCTGCAAGCTGCAGCTTGGCGACGGGCAGTGCGCCCACATAACGGGCTACCTGTGAGGCGCCTTGGGCCGAGTCACCGCTTGCCGAGCGCGCGGCGGCCGCGCCGGGTTCGCCCTCGCGCGGTCCGTTCATGCGGAAAATCAGCACCTCGATGTTGTAGGTGCTGGCGGCGGCGCCTTGGGTGACGGCGGGCGGGCTCGCGAGAAGACCGAGCCACACCATGGCGAGGCAGGCGAGGCTCGGTCGCATGCTCAAGTTTGGTCGCATGATGGAGGGCAGGTGCATGGGCCAATGATAGCCGAGCGGTCTCAGGCTGCGGCGGCGAGCTTCTGCAGCAGCCCGCTGACAAATTCATAGCGCTCGGCTTCGTCGTCAAGATCGCGTGAGATACGCAGTTTGAGCGGCCCTTCGAGCCGGTACTCGCGCGATCGATCCTGAATGAGACGGATGACTGCTCGCGGATCGATACGATTTTCGGTCTCGAACAGCACCGTGCCGCCATGGCCGCCGAAATCAAGCCGGCGGATGCCGAGCCGCTGCGTGATCAGACGCAGCCGCGCGTTGCGTAACAGGTTCAGGGTTTGCGGCGGCAGCTCGCCGAAGCGATCGACGAGTTCTGCGGTCAGCGTATCGAGCGCGTCGTTATCGGCAGCAGCCGCGATTTTTTTGTACAGCGCGAGTCGCACATGCACATCGCTGACGTAGGTCTCGGGCAGCAGCGCGGGCACGCGCATTTCGACCTCGGCCTGCGAGGCGAGGGGCGCAGCGAGATCGATCGTACGGCCATCCTTCATCGCCTTGACCGCACGGTCTAGCATGTCGAGATACATCGTGAGACCGACTTCGGTCATCTCGCCGCTTTGTTCCTCGCCGAGCAATTCACCCGCCCCGCGAATCTCGAGATCGTGGGTCGCCAGTACGAAGCCCGCACCCAGATCTTCGAGCGACTCGAGTGCCTCAAGGCGTTTGAGGGCATCGCCGGCGAGCGCCTTGCGCGAGGGGATCAAAAGATAGGCGTAGGCCTGATGATGCGAGCGACCGACCCGACCGCGCATTTGGTGCAGCTGCGCGAGACCGAAACGATCGGCGCGATCGATGAGGATGGTATTTGCACTTGGCACATCGATACCGCTCTCGATGATGGTCGTGCAGACCAGAATGTCGAACCGTCGGTGATAGAAATCGACCATCAGCTGCTCGAGTTCACGCTCGCGCATTTGTCCGTGGCCGACGCGAATGTTGGCCTCGGGCACGAGGGTGGCGAGATCGGCCGCCACTTTCTCGATGTCGCGGACTTCGTTGTGCACGAAATAGACCTGCCCACCGCGGCGCAGCTCGCGCAGGATCGCCTCGCGCACGGCCGCATCGCTCCACTCGCTGACAAAAGTCTTGATCGCGAGACGCTCCGCGGGCGGCGTCGCAATCAACGACAGTTCGCGTAGTCCCCCGAGCGCCATGTTGAGTGTGCGCGGGATGGGGGTTGCGGTCAGCGTGAGCACGTGCACTTCGGCGCGCAGGGTTTTCAGGCGTTCCTTGTCGCGCACGCCAAATCGGTGTTCCTCATCGACGATGATGAGCCCGAGATCTTTGAAGCGCGCGTTGGCATGCAACAGCCGATGCGTGGCAATGACGATATCGACGGTGCCTTTCTCGATGCCCTCGAGTACGGCCGTGGATTCGCGGGTCGAGCGAAAGCGCGACAAAGATTCGATACGCACCGGCCAGTCGGCAAAGCGATCGGCAAAGTTTGCGGCATGCTGCTGCGCGAGCAGGGTGGTCGGTACGAGCACTGCGACCTGCTTGCCAGCCTGCACGGTGACGAAGGCGGCGCGCATGGCGACTTCAGTTTTGCCGAAACCGACGTCACCGCAGACGATGCGATCCATCGGTTGCTCGGAACAAAGATCAGCCACGACCTTGCCGATGGCATCGGCTTGATCGGCGGTTTCTTCGAAGGGGAAGGCGTTGGCAAAAGCCTGATATTCAAGATCGCGCGATTCGAGTCGCAAACCGCGACGGGCCTTGCGCTGCGCATAAAGATCGAGCAGTTCGGCGGCGACATCGCGTACTTTTTCGGCTGCGCGCTTGCGGGCACGGCTCCATTGATCGGTACCGAGCTTGTGCAGGGGCGCCGATTCAGGGGCGGCACCCGAGTAGCGACTGATGAGGTGCAGCGAGTGCACGGGCACATAAAGCCGATCACCGCCTTGGTACTCGAGTACCAAAAATTCACCGCTCTGACCGCCGACTTCCATCACCTGCAGCCCGACATAGCGACCGACGCCGTACTCCTCGTGCACGACAGGGGCGCCCGCGGTCAGCGATTGCAGATCGCGCAGGATGGCGTTCGGGTCGGCGGTGATTTTGCGGCGGCGCCGCTCCTGACGAGCGCGCGTGCCAAAGAGCTGCGATTCGGAGAGCACCACGAGCGACGGTTCGCTGAGCGCGAGCCCGGCGAGTTCGGGCGCCACTGTGAGCGCAAGCTGCGCGTTGCCGGCGACGAACTGCGTCCAGCCCTCGCAGGGGGTCGCCCTGAGATTGGCGCCACGCAAGAGCTCGCCGAGCACTTCACGCCGCCCCGGCGAGTCGGCGGCAAGCAGCACGCGCCCCGGGTGATTCGCCAGAAAACTTTGCAGCGGCGCGAGAGGTCTCTCGGCGCGCGCATCGAGGCGCAGCTCTTGCGGGAGTCGCGAACCGAAGTCGCAGGTCTCGGGCCCGGCTGAGTCGCTGCGAAAACTGTGCAGCGTGATCGTCTGCCGAGTGCCGATGCTGCTGCCTACCGCTGCACCGTCAATGAAAAGCTCCTCGGGTCGCAGCAGCGGTCGCTCGAGATCGCCACAGCGGTCCTCGAAACGCGCCTGCAGGGCCTGCCAGGCTTTGCCGATCGTCCCGTCGAGATCCCCCGTGAGATCGGCGATCAAAGCGTTGGCAGGCAGGTAGTCGAATAGCGTCGCCGTTTCATCAAAGAAAAGCGGCAAATAGAACTCGATGCCGGCAGGGGCGATACCATCGCTGACGCCTCGGTAGATCGCGCTGCGCGTGGGGTCGCCCTCGAAGCGTGTGCGATAGCGGCGACGGAAGGCGCGCACCGAGTCGCCATCGAGCGGCATCTCGCGGGCGGGCAGCAGGCGGATCGAGTTCAGTGTGTCCTGCGAGCGTTGGGTCTGCGGATCGAAGCTGCGAATCGCCTCGATCTCATCGTCGAAGAGATCGATGCGCAGGGGCGAATCCGTCCCCATCGGAAATACATCGAGCAGCGAGCCGCGCATGGCGTATTCGCCGGGACCTGCGACCTGGCTGACGCTCGAATAGCCCGCCTCGGCGAGCCGCAGGCGGAAGGCCTCCAGGGCGAGCCGCTCGCCCACCGCGAGCGAGAAGCTGCGACTCGCGACGTACTGCTGCGGGGCGAGCCGTTGCAGCAGCGTATCGACGGTGACGAGCAGCAGGCCGCGGCGCAGGGTGGGCAACTCGGCAAGCGCCAGCAGGCGTTCGCTCGTGATGTCCGGATGCGGCGAGAACACGTCATAGGGCAGCACCTCGCCGTCGGGCAGGGTGAGCACGCGCAGCTCTGCGGGGGCAAAGAAGCCGAGCTCAGCGCGCCGGCGTTCGAGGCTGCGGCTGTCAGGCTCGATGACCAGCCAAGGGCGCTCATCGGCTGCGGCAGCCTCGGCGAGGGCCAGGGCCGTGGCGCTGCCATGCAAGCCCGTCCAGTGCACCTGCGGGCGCCCGGAATTCGGAATGAGGGGCCGGAGGAGCCGCGACATGGGCGCGCAAGCTTACCGGGCCGCCCCACGGAGGCAAGCCCTGCGATGTGGTTAAATTCAACCCGATGTTCCAGCCCCTCTCGCTGTTCGTCGGTTTGCGCTACGTGCGCTCACGAACGCGGAAATTCTTCGTGTCCTTCATCACCTGGGTGTCGCTCGCCGGCGTCGCCGTGGGCGTGGCCGCGCTGATCGTGGTGCTCTCGGTCATGAATGGCTTCGAGGGTGAATTGCGCGATCGCTTGCTCGCGCTCTCGAGTCATGCTCGGGTGGTGGCGACGGTCGAAGAGGGCGTCTCGGCCGAGGCCCGCGACTACGGCTGGCAGCAGGCTCTCGCGGTGTTGCGTGCAGATTCGCGGGTGCAGGGCGTCGCGCCCTACGTCGAAATCCAGTCACTCGCTCTGCGCACGCCCGAGATGCTGCCCGTGCAACTGCGCGGGATCGACCCGACGCTCGAGCGCAACGTCTCGGCTGCAGCCTCGGCCATGGTCGAGGGTCGTCTCGAGAGCTTGGTCCCCGGCGAAGATCGCTTGATTCTCGGCAGCGTCGTCGCCCGCCTGCTTGGCGTGGTCAGTGGCGATCGAGTGAGCTTGCTCGTACCCGGAGTCGATCAAAGCGGCGCGCCCTCGCCGCGCCTGCGCGAGTTCACGGTGAGCGGAATCTTTGAAGTCGGTCTGCACGATCATGACGGCACGCTCGCGCTCGCTCATATCGACGATGTCCGCGAACTCACGCTGGATGATGCGCGATCGTTCGGTCTGCACGTGAAGCTTGCCGATCCGATGGCCGCACCCGCGCTCAATCGCGAGCTCGGTGCTCGCCTCGGCCGCGGGCTCGGTTTGCGCGATTGGACGCAGGATCACGCCAATTATTTCCGGGCCATCCGTATAGAGAAGGCGATGATGACGATCATTCTGATGCTGATCGTCGGCGTCGCTGCGTTCAACATCGTCGCCATGCTGGTGATGGTGGTCACCGACAAACGTACTGACATCGCGATTTTGCGCACCTTCGGTGCCACACCGCGCAGCGTGCTCGAGATATTTTTGACGCAGGGGCTGGTGATCGGTTGGGCGGGCGTCGTACTCGGGGTGCTGCTCGGAGTGCTGGTTGCCGACAACGTCGGCAGCATCGTGCCCGTGCTCGAGAGCATCTTCGGCTTTCGGATCATGGATCCGAGCGTGTATTACGTGACGCAGATTCCCGCCGAGGTGAGGATCGAGAATGTGCTGCTGATTGCCGCAGTCGCGCTCATCATCACGGCTGCGGCCACGGTGTACCCCGCACTACGCGCCTCGCGGGTCGAACCCGCCGAAGCGCTGAGGTACGAGTAGATCATGCAGCGCTCGTGGGAATGGCTGGTCGGCACGCGTTACCTGCGCTCGACGCATCGGCGCGGCTTCGTGTCTTTTGTCGCCTTCATCTCGACGTTCGGTCTGATGCTGGGCGTTGCGGTGCTGATCGTGGTGCTCTCGGTGATGAACGGTTTCGAGCGCGAGTTGCGATCGCGCATTCTCTCGGTCACCTCGCATGCGACTTTGATGGGGCTCGAAGGCACGCTGCCTGACTGGCAGAACGTTCGCGCGCGGGCGCTGCAAGCTCAAGGCGTTCGTCATGCCGTGCCCTACGTCGAAGCGCAGGCCATGATCTCGCGCGGCAGTCGCGTGCTGGGTTCGGCGGTGCGGGGCATCGCTCCGCAACTTGAGCGTGCGGCCACGGGACTCAGCCAACATTTGCGCGATGCGCGCATCGAAGATTTGGTCGCGGGTTCCTGGCGCGTCGTGCTCGGCTCGGCACTGGCGCGAGAGTTGGGCGTCGCGCGTGGCGATGAGGTGGTGCTGATCGTGCCCGAGGGCACAGCGACCCCTGAAGGCGTGCAGCCGCGCATGCGCAGACTCGAGGTCATCGGCACCTTCGAGTCAGGGATGTACGAGTTCGATCGTGGGCTTGCACTGATGAATATTGACGATGCCGCACGACTCTATCGAATGCGTGGCGAGGTCACGGGCATCCGCCTCGCGCTCGAAGATCCGCGGCGCGCCGCAGACACCGTGCGCGAGCTCGCACTCGCCCTGGGCGGGGGTTATTACGTGAGCGACTGGACGCGTAATCACGCCAACTTCTTCCAATCGATCGAACTTACCAAGGGCATGATGTTCGTCATTTTATTGATCATTGTCGGCGTCGCCGCGTTCAACATCGTTTCGACGCTGGTCATGATCGTCAAAGAAAAACAGGGTGATATTGCTTTGCTGCGCACCTTGGGCGCCTCGCGCGCCGATATTCTGCGCGCCTTCGCCATTCAGGGTGTGCTGATCGGACTCGTGGGGACGCTGACAGGGGCGCTGCTGGGCATTGCGCTTGCCGATCAGATCGAGGCGATCGTACGCGGCATGGAAGGGCTGTTCGGCGTACAGTTCATGGATGCCAAGGTTTATTTCATGACCGATCTGCCTGCAGTGGTGGAGTGGGGCGATGTGACGAGGGTCTGCGCCGTGGCGTTTGCGCTTTGCGCCTTGGCGACGCTTTATCCTGCCTGGCGCGCAGCACGAACGGAGCCGGCGGAGGCCTTGCGGCATGAGTGAATCTGAGCGCGAACTTGTACTCGAGGCCGAGGGATTGGTCCGCGAGTTTCGCGAGGGCGCGAGCACCTTGCGCATACTCGATGGGCTCGAGCTCAAACTCGCGCGTGGCGAGTGCGTGGCGATCGTCGGTGCCTCGGGCTCGGGCAAAACCACGCTGCTGCAAATTTTGGGCGGGCTCGACCGACCGACCGCGGGTCACGTGCGCATCGCGGGTCGTGATCTGCACGCGCTCGATGAAGCGGAGCGCGGTGCGCTGCGCAATCGCAGTATCGGGTTCATCTATCAGTTTCATCATTTGCTGCCGGAATTCAGCGCGCTCGAGAACGTTGCCATGCCGCTGCTCGTACGTCGCCTGCCGACCGCAGAGGCCAAGGCCAAGGCGCAGGCCTTGCTCGAGGAAGTGGGGCTCGGCGAGCGGCTTACGCATCGGCCACATCAGCTCTCGGGTGGCGAGCGGCAGCGGGCGGCGGTGGCGCGGGCGCTCGTGACTGAACCCGCGCTGGTATTTGCCGATGAGCCCACCGGCAATCTCGATGGTCGCAACGCCGAGCAGGTTTTTGAGCTGATGCTGCGACTGAACCGCGAGCGTCACACCACGCTCGTCATCGTCACCCACGATGCGCGACTCTCAGCGCGCAGGGATCGCGTGCTCACTTTGAGCGAAGGTCTACTGGTGAGTTGAGGCGCGAATCCGCGCGTTTACGACCGGTTTATGCCTTGGTTCGAATGCCGCGCGAGCGGTATTTCTGCTGCACCCGCCACCGCCAGATCCGATCGAGCGTAATCCAGCCTACGAAGCCGGCAATCGCCCCGCAGACCACGCAACCCAGCAAAAAGGGCTGCCACATCGGTCCGAGACCGTGTTGCAGCCAATCCCA
>JBJTAV010000169.1:0-11881 GCA_046091005.1 Gammaproteobacteria bacterium
GGGCTGATTATCCCGCAGCCGTCTTGCTGCAGCGTGCGCCGCCGCTCAGAATGCCGGGATGGCCGAAGAGACCCGCAGCAGTCCACGCCGCCTGCCCGCGACCACCGATGCCTCGCGCGAGGCGATGGACGAACGACGCACACGCCTGCGCGAACAGGGTTACGCAATCGACGCGCTCTGCGGTGCACAGCCGCCCCTCGAGCCGGAGAAACTCGCCGGCAGCATCGAGGGTTTCATT
Organism: Gammaproteobacteria bacterium; assembly: GCA_046091005.1. Taxonomy (GTDB): domain Bacteria; phylum Pseudomonadota; class Gammaproteobacteria; order Steroidobacterales; family Steroidobacteraceae; genus UBA964. The sequence continues at coordinate 239 of JBJTAV010000169.1, forward strand.
GGCTATGCGCAGGTACCGCTCGGTGTCGCCGGGCCCATACAGATCCGCGGTCTGCATGCGAGCGGCGATTTCATGGTGCCGCTGGCAACGACCGAGGGCACGCTGGTCGCCTCGTTCCAGCACGCCTTCAACGTCATCAACCGCTGCGGGGGAGCCAACGCCGCCTGCAGTCGGCAACTCGTCGGTCGAGCACCTTGCTTCGAATTCGCCGATCTGCCGACCGCGATCAAAGTTGCCGATTGGTTGCCCGCGCAGTTCGCTGCGATGCAGCAGGCCGCAGCCTCGACGTCGCGCTACTGCCGATTGCAAGATCAAAAAATTTCGGTACTCGGCAATACGGTTTATTTGATGCTCGAGTATTCGACCGGCGACGCCGCAGGACAAAACATGGTGACCCTCGCCACCCGCGCGGTTTGCCAAACCTTGTTGTCGGCCATGCCGGCGCAACCCACGAGTTGGCTGCTCGAGTCTGCGCTCTCCGGTGACAAACGATCTTCCGCGCAGGCTTTTTTGGGTGCGCGCGGCCGCAACGCCTCGGCCGAGATCATCATCCCGGCGCGAACGGTCAGCCGCTATTGGCGCGCCGACCCGGCCGCACTGGCGCGCTGCTGGGACCAAGCCATCGCCGGCGCTGCGCAGACCGGCGCCGTCGGCCTGCAGGGCAACGTCGCCAATGGTCTCGCGGCGCTGTTCATTGCCTGTGGTCAGGACGTGGCTTGCGTCTCTGAGGCGACGACCTCGATCACTCGCTTCGAAGTCACCGCCGCGGGCGATCTCTACACCTCGGTGACCCTGCCCAATCTCATCATTGGCACCGTGGGCGGTGGCACCTTCCTGCCCACCGCGCGCGATTGCCTCGCCATGCTCGGCTGTCGCGGCGAAGGCAGCGCGGCAAAATTTGCGGAAATTTGCGCAGTCGTCGCCCTCGCCGGCGAACTGTCGCTGATTGGCGCCATGGCGAGCGGCGCATTTGCCGATGCCCACGCGAGTGGCGGCCGCAAGGGCCGCGGCACCGGCGAAACCTGACAGCCGAACTTCGCGGTCGGATCAGCACGTGTCAAAGAATTCGAGCAGCAATACGGCGGACGACAATCATGCCAACGGCAAGCCGTCGAGTCCCGCGCCGACCGCGCGGGCCCGCAAACCGCTGCGTCGTTTCGTACTGCACAAACTGCTGCCGCCCGTCGGCTGGCGCCTGTACCGCACGCTCGGTCGCTCGTGGCATTACGATGAACACGATGTTTCGATCCTTCGCCAACTGGTCGCCGCAAGACAACCCGTGGTCGGTGCGTTCTACCACTCGCGCACTTTTGCCTTGCTGCATTACTTCAGTCTGCCGCAGCAGGGTCGCTGGATCTTGATGTGCTCGCAGAGTCGCGATGGCGAGGCCATGGCCCGTATCGAAGAGGGTTTGGGATTTCGCGTCGCACGCGGCTCATCGGGCAAAGGCGGCGCCCGGGCGCTGGTCGAAATGATCAAAGCTCAGCGTGACGATCGTGGCCTCAACTCCTGTCTCGCCATCGACGGCTCCCGCGGGCCGCGCGGCGTGGCGCAACTCGGCACCATCACGCTTGCGCAAAAAACCGGCAGTCTTTTGCTGCCCGTGGCCGCCTCGGCCTCGCCGAGCTGGCGCTGGAACGCCTCGTGGGATCGAACCATCATCCCGCGGCCCGGCGCCACGGTCAGCGTACGCATCGGCGCGCCCATCGAAGTGCCGCCCAAACTCGATGAAACCGCCCTCGAGGCTCTGCGCCAACGTCTCGAAAACACCATGTTCACCCTGCACAGCGAACTCGACGCACGAACCGGTTACCGCGATACGGAACCGCTCAGACTCGCTGCGGTCTGAGCGCACTGTCCGGGCTGCGATGCCCAGTCCTTATCTCCTCAGAAATCAGTCCTCGAAACCAGCCCTCAAATTATTCATGAAGATTACTCCATGCGCAAAATTCTCTCGTTGGTCATGAGCACCGTACTCGTCACTGCAGCCACCGCCGCGACGCCCACCAACCCGCTGCTCGAGCCGTGGGCCGGGCCATATGGCGGAGTGCCGCCGTTCGACAAGGCCTCGCCCGCCCTGCTCGCCCCGGCACTCGAAGCCGGCATGGCCGCTCATCTGGCCGAACTCGATCGCATCGCCAACGATCCGGCACCAGCGAGCTTCGCCAACACCATCGCAGCGATGGAGCGCTCGGGCCGCGCCCTTGATCGCGCGAGCACCGTCTATTACATCTTCGGCTCAACCTTGAGCGATGACGCTGTGCAGCAAGTCGAGCGCGACATCGAGCCCAAGATGGCCGCTTTCCGCGACAGCATCACCCAGAACGAAAAACTGTTCCGCCGTATCGCGACGGTCTATGACGCACGCGAGAAATCAGGGCTCACGGCCGAGGAGCAACGCCTGACCTGGCTCACCTACACCAACTTCGTGCGCGCAGGCGCCAAACTCGATGGCGCCGCCAAAAAACGGCTTGCCGAAATCAACCAATCACTTGCCGGACTCTTCACGCAGTTCAGCCAAAACTTGCTAGCCGACGAAAGCGAGCGGTACACCGTGCTCAAAAGCGAGGCCGATCTCGTCGGACTACCCGCATCTTTGCGCGCAGGCTTTGCCGCAGATGCCGAGCGCCGTGGTCAAAAGAGCAAGTGGATCATTGCCAACACGCGCTCTTCAGTGGAGCCGTTTTTGACGTACTCCACACGTCGCGATCTGCGCGAGAAAGTCTGGCGTGTATTCGTGAATCGCGGCGATAACGGCGATGCGCGCGACAACAACGCCATCATCGGACAAGTGCTGCAAATGCGCGCCGAGCGCGCGCGGCTGCTCGGTTTCTCGACTCATGCGCACTGGCGACTCGAAAATTCCATGGCGCGTACTCCCGAGCGTGCGATGCAACTGATGGAAGCCGTCTGGAAGCCCGCAGTGGCCAGAGTCGCCGAAGAAGTCGCCGATATGCAGAAGATCGCCGACTCCGAAGGCGGCGGCATGCGCATCGAGCCCTGGGACTACCGCTACTACGCCGAGAAAGTCCGCAAGGCCAAGTACGACCTCGACACCAACGAGCTCAAGCCCTACCTGCAGCTCGAGAAGCTGCGCGAAGGCATGTTCTATGTGGCGGGCGAGCTCTTTGGCCTCAGTTTCACGGAAGTCGCCGCGGGCAGTGTGCCCGTGTATCACCCGGACGTACGCGTGTGGCGGGTCGATGACAAAGCGGGCAACTTGGTCGGTCTCTGGTACTTCGACCCCTATGCGCGCGTCGGCAAGCAATCCGGCGCGTGGATGAACGCCTACCGTAACCAAGAGCGCTTCGATGGCGAGGTGAAAACCATCGTCTCGAACAACTCCAACTTCGTGAAAGGCAAGCCCGGCGAGCCGGTGCTCATCAGCTGGGACGATGCGGTGACGCTGTTTCATGAATTCGGTCATGCGCTTCACGGGTTGGCTTCCAACGTCAACTACCCGAGCGTCTCGGGCACCAATGTCGCGCGCGATTACGTGGAGTTTCCCTCGCAGCTGCTCGAACATTGGCTGCCCACCAAAGAAGTTCTTGATCGATTTGCCGTGCATTACCAGACCGGCAAGCCTATTCCCGCAGAGCTGCTCGCCAAAGTCGAAAAAGCCAAAACCTTCAATCAAGGTTTTGCCACGGTGGAATATTTGGCTGCAGCCCTGGTCGACATGAAGCTGCATCTTGCGGCGAAGCCAGACTCGCGTATCAACCCCGATACGTTCGAGCGCGAGACACTGCAGGCGCTCGGCATGCCGCGCGAGATCGTCATGCGCCACCGTACTCCCCAGTTTGGTCACATATTCTCAGGAGACGGCTACTCGGCGGGCTACTACAGCTATCTTTGGGCAGACACTCTGACCGCCGATGCCTGGGAGGCCTTCACTGAAGGCAAGGGCGCATGGGATCGAGAGGTGGCCAAGCGCTTGCGCAGCAATGTTTTCGCGGTCGGCAATACCATCGATCCGGCCGATGCTTACCGGGCCTTCCGGGGTCGTGACCCGCAAATCGAGGCCTTGATGCGCAAGCGGGGCTTCATGCCGGCAGGCGGCAATCAATGAAAAGTGTGTAATGTGGGCGACCGAAGTGCTCAAACGCACCGAAATTCTGTAGGCAAACCGATTTTTTGTCTTTAGAATCTCGCCTTGTCAAAAGTCACTCACCCAAATTATCCCTATGGCCAAAAAAACCGCACGTCCCGCCAAAAAATCCCGCCGCAATGTGTCCCCTTGGACACCGGCTGATGAAAAGAAGCTGCAGAAGCTCGCGGGCAAGATGTCCACAGATAAAGTCGCCAAGGCACTCGGCCGCTCTGTGGCCGCCGTCACCTTCAAGGCGTTCTCGATGCGCGTTTCGCTGCGTCTGCCGAGCAGCAACCGCGGCCGTCGGCTCAAGGTTTCGCGTAGCCGCGCGGCGTAATTAAGCGCTTAACCAAGCCGAGAACCACGACGGCGCGGCCCGCAAGGCGCAGCGCCCGTCGCGGTCCTACCAAAAGGACAAGAGCAGCCGCCCCTGCGATCAGCACGGGGCGGTTTGCTATTTCTCGTACGCTGGCCACGAGGCGCTCGGCTCCGTGCCAACCTTTGACCAACTCCTGACTGCGTGCGCCGATGTCGGCGCGCAACGCCTCGCTGCGCGCCAACAACTCGGCTCGGCGGGCAGCCAACTGACGTTCGCGGTCGATCATGGCGTGGGTCGCTCCGGGGGTACTCCGGAAAGCGCATCGCGATCGCGACGCAGCTCGTCGAGTGTCGCCTCCAGTAGGCGAGGCCGGGCGGCGACTCCGCGCCAGACATTCCAGACGGCAAACGCCGCCACACCCAAGAAGCCAGACGTCACGAGCAGGCTGGCAAGGACACGACTCTCTTCCCAGAGCGCGATGATCAAGGTGACAGCGCCGAGCAGCAGCCCGAGCGCACCAAAGAGCAGGGCGACGAAAGCCCATACCAACACGCGAACGGCGCGCTGCACTTCGGCAGCGAGCTCGGTGGTGATGAGCTCGAGACGCAGATGCACCAGAGCAATGATCTGCGCCAGCAATTGACGCACGGAATCGAACACGCGGCCTACCCTCCCCGACAGCCGGCGATGAGCATCGCCGTCAACGTCGACTGATCAACACCCCAATGATGAGCCCGATGCCGGCAGCAAGGCCAACGGACTGCCAAGGGTTGTCGCGAACGTAGCGCTCGGCATCTTTGGCAGCATCCCGCGCTTTGCCGAGCACTTCTTCTTCGAGCACCGTCAAGCGATCGCGCGCCGCCTGCAGCGACTCGGCGGCCCGCCCGCGAGCTTCATCGACTCGCTCGCCGGCGAGATTCGCGGTTTCTCGCAGCAGCAGCTCGGCATCTTCGACGACTCGTCGCAGATCTTCGACGATTCTTTCCGTGGATGGTGTGGTCATGAAACGCTCCGTCAGCTCAAAGATGGATATCAGTCAAAGATCAACTTCAGCAGCCTGCCGCCATGCCGAGTCGCGCCAGAGTCGCTCGTCCGCCGCCGCCGCGACCTCGAGATCGCCGGGCAGTGCGCAACGATCATCGACCCATTCGCGCAGCAAGGGCCCGCCGTTGATCACATCGATCGCCAGGCGGTCTGATTCATACTCGTAGGCAAAGTTCCGCCACAGCGGATACTCCGGCCAAAGATTACGAATGGCCTTGAAAGCGAGGGCCTGCAGACGCCACGGACGAAAAGCGTGATGGTCATACGCCGGATCGTCGGTGTGGATCTGCAAACCGTTGCAAAGCGTGCCCGCGTGTTTGTGAAAGGTCGGTTCGAACCAGCACGTTCGCAGCCTGCAGCCAGCGAGCCAGACAGGTTCGAGCCGCTGCATCTCGGCGAGCAGCTTTGCAGCATCGAGATCGGGCGCACCAAAAAGCTCGAGTGGACGCGTGGTGCCCCGACCCTCGGAGAGCGTGGTGCCCTCCACCATCACGGTGCCGGCATAGGCCCGGGCCATGAAAACATTAGGCGCGTTGGGACTCGGGTTGACCCAACTGCGCTCGCCCTGTGGCCAACCCCAACCGGGTGCGCGCTCAGGCTCCCAGCCGAGCATCGGCACCACCACAAGATCGACCTGCAGTGCGTAGCGTTGCTGGAACCAGCGCGCGAGCTCGCCCATGGTGAGCCCGTGCCGCATCGGCATTTCGCCAGCGCCCACGAAACTCTCCCACCCCGGCCGCAGCGCGAGCCCTTCGACAGGGCGACCCGCCGGGTTCGGTCGATCGAGCACCCATACCGACTTGCCGAGTCGCGCCGCTGATTCGAGCACGTAGCGCAGCGTGGTGATGAACGTGTAGATGCGACAGCCCAGATCCTGCAGATCGATGAGTACCACATCGCAATGGGCCAGCATGGCATCGGTCGGTCGTCGAACCTCGCCATAGAGACTGAAGACGGGAATGCCGAGCGCCGGGTCAATGAAATCGGCCGACTCGATCATGTTGTCCTGTTTGTCCCCGCGCAGACCGTGCTGCGGACCAAACGCAGCCGTCACCTGCAAGCCAGGCGTAGCGGCGAGTGCATCGAGGCTGTGCCGAAAATCGGCCGTCATCGAGGCCGGGTGTGCCAGCAATCCCAACCTGCGACCGACGAGCGGCGCCCGCAGCCGGGGGTCCTCGAGCAAACGATCGATGCCGAACTTGATCATGTGACTCCGACAGCCGTCAAAAAATTCTCGGCCCGATGAAAATCGGCCTGCGCACCGTGGTGACGCAACGCCCAGCAGCTGATGCCGCGAGTCGTCTCGAGTATCACGGTTGGCCAAAGAAATGGATACTCGGCCACTGCAGATCGTGGCAGTTCCACCTTGACCGAAAGACCCTGCAAACCTGCGCGGCTAGCGCTGATGTTTGTCGCAGCAGCACGCCTTGCCTGCTGCACCCGCGGCGCCTCGTCGATCGCCAGTGGCCGCATACCGCAGCGCGGCGAATCAAAGGCGTAGGCCGCCCAATCACCGGACGGCGCGAAATTGAACTCGCGATACGCCCCACCTGCTGCAGTCGATGTGAACGCTGCGGGTGCCGCAAACAGCTCACAACAGGTGTGACGCCAAAGTTCATCCCAGCGCTGCGCAACGGCCGCGCGCAGCGGCGGCACAATGAGATCATCGACCGACTCGATGTCATAAACGACGTGCAGAGCCTGTGGTTGCACGACCAACTCCACGGCGACGCGCCCCCCTGCCGCGGCTGCGGGATGGGGAATGAGCTCAAGCCTCACGCTCGACGCCCCGCGATCACTGGGACCTGCCAGACACCATAGGCGCGGGGGTCTTGTACGGTCGCAATGATTGCGTCGAAGGCAGCACGAATCTCCTCGCTGGTCATGACGGAATGTCGTGACATCGCCTCTGTATAGCCGTCACGCCAGGCCGTGAAAATGCCGGCGAGCTCGGCTCGCGATACCCGTTCGGTGTCAAGCGTGAGGTACTGGATTCCGAGGTGCGTGAAGCCGAGTTCACGCATCAGTGGCAAGGTACGCCGGCCGATGCGCGCGTCGGTTCCGGTCGCACGGGTGAAGGGCACCACCGCCTGATGCCACAGTCGGTCGGGGTCGACACCGTCACGCTCGGGAAAATGCAGCATGCCGTAGTCCTCGCTGAGCACATGCGCCCACCCACCCGGCTTCAGCACACGGCAAATCTCGGCCAGCATGCGCTCGGGGCCCGGCACCATTTGGGTCACGTGACGACAAAAAACGAGGTCGAAATAGCCCGCCGGGAAGCGCAAGGCAAAACCGTCGCCCTGCTCGAATCTCAGGGGTGGGGTGTCAGGCAGCGGTCGCGCCCGCGCAGCCGTCAGCAGTTCGGGCATCAAATCGAGACCGACCACCTCCCCCGCACCCGGAAACATTGCAGCGACTCGCAACGTCGCCTCACCACTACCGCAACCGAGATCCAAGATGCGCGCCCCCTGCGGCAGGGCGTACCGCGTCAGCAGTTTCGATTCCTGCGGCCAAATCGCCTCGATCTGATGCCGCAGTGTGCGCAACATCGACTCGTCGGCCAGCTGCTCGGCCTGGGGATTTTGTTTGGCTTCGCTGTTCATCAGGTCGCAAATGATAGGCCAATAATGGGAGAATGATGGGCCCGACAGGGATGGTCGGAGTCCCCATGAACGCCGTAGCCGCAGAACTCCCGCTGTTTGCCCCACCGGAAAGCGCCGCCCCGCGCATCCGCGAGATTCCGTACAACTACACGTCGTTCTCGGATCGCGAAATCGTCATTCGCCTTCTGGGCGCTGACTGTTGGGCTCTGCTCGATGAATTGCGCGGCGAACGCCGCACGGGTCGCTCGGCGCGAATGCTCTACGAAGTGCTCGGCGACATCTGGGCCGTGCAGCGCAACCCTTACCTCGAAGACGATTTGCTCGACAACCCGCGCCGCCGCCGTCTGCTGATCGAAGCGCTCGAGCACCGACTTGGCGAAATCGACAAGCGTCGCACTCCTGGCCTGGCCGGCCTTGATGCCGAGCGTGATCGCAAGGTGGGACTGTTGCTCGAAGCCGCGCAAACCGCGGTCGATTCGTTCGCAGTCTCGTTCAAGCGCACGGCGAAATTGCGTGATCGCGCGCGTCGACTGCTCGGCAAACATACCCGCGCCGATGCCATCCGCTTCGATGCCTTTGCGCGCGTCTCGCATGTCACCGACGCCACTGACTGGCGCGTCGACTATCCCTTCGTCGTCGTCTGTCCGGACAGCGAGGATGAAATCCCGGGTCTGGTGCGCGCCTGCGTCGAACTCGGTCTCAGCATCATCCCGCGCGGCGGTGGTACCGGATATACCGGTGGTGTCATTCCGCTCACACCTTTGTCCGCGGTCATCAACACCGAAAAACTCGAGCGCGTATCCGAAGTCGAGCATGTTTCTTTGCCCGGTGTCGGCGAGCCTGGTCGCGAACGTACCGTGCCCACGGTTTTTTCGGAGGCGGGTGTCGTCACCAAGCGCGTGGCCGATGCTGCCGAGCGAGCGGGCTTTGTTTTTGCGGTCGATCCGACCTCGATCGACGCCTCCTGCATCGGCGGCAACATCGCCATGAACGCTGGCGGCAAGAAAGCCGTGCTTTGGGGCACGGCCGTCGACAATCTGGCGTGGTGGCGCATGGTCGACCCTGAGGGCAATTGGCTCGAGGTCGAGCGCGTCGGTCACAATCTGGGCAAAATCCACGAAGCTGGCGAGGTCGAATGGCGCCTGGTCTGGAAGGACGGTCGCTCGCCGGCAGCCAGCGCGCGCGTGCTGCGCGCCGAAACCCTGCGCATGACGGGCGCCATGTTCCGCAAGGCGGGCCTCGGCAAGGACGTCACCGATAAATTCCTTGGCGGTCTTCCAGGCGTACAAAAAGAAGGCTGCGATGGCCTCATCACTGCCGCCCGCTGGGTCGTGCATCGCATGCCGAAGCATGTGCGCACGGTCTGCCTCGAATTCTTTGGACAAGCGCGCGATGCCATCCCGTCGATCGTCGAGATCATCGATCATCTGACCACGGCGGATCGCGCGCACGGCGTCAAGCTCGCAGGACTCGAGCATCTCGATGAGCGCTATCTGAAGGCGGTGGGCTACGTCACCAAGAGCAAGCGCGCGCAATTGCCGAAAATGGTGCTGATCGGCGATATCGTCGGCGATGACGAAACCGCCGTCGCGCGGGCCACCTCCGATGTGGTGCGGATCGCCAATGGCCGCGCCGGCGAAGGTTTCATCGCTGTGGGTGCCGACGCCCGCAAAAAATTCTGGCTCGATAGAGCGCGAACCGCGGCGATTGCCAAACACACCAACGCTTTCAAGATCAACGAGGATGTGGTCATTCCCTTGCCACGACTCGGCGATTACACCGATGCCATCGAGCGCATCAATATCGAGCTTTCGATCGCCAACAAATTGCGACTGGCCGACGCCATCGAAGAACATCTTCGCGGCGAATTGCGTCCCGGCAAAACGGGCGATGCCGAGCTCGACTCGCTCTCGCGCAGCGAAATCCTGGGAGATCGCCCGGCACGCGCCCGTCAACTCGTGGTTGCGGTACGTCGCCAATGGAAGCAACTGCTCGAGGATCTCGATGCGCGCTGGGGCGAGGCCGGTCAAACCGTATTCGCAGCACTGCAAGATCGCAGTTTGCGCGTCTCATGGAAGCGCGAACTGCGTGATCCCCTCAACGAAATCTTTGCGGGCGATGCCTACGCGCCGATTCGCGCCGAGTTTCATGCCATCCACCAGCGGGTACTGAAAGGCCGCGTCTGGGTTGCGCTGCACATGCACGCCGGCGATGGCAACGTGCACACCAATATCCCGGTGAACTCCGACGATTACCTGATGCTGCAGGAGGCAAATGCCGCGGTCGCTCGCATCATGAAGATCGCCCGCGACCTGGGCGGCGTGATCTCGGGTGAACACGGTATCGGCATCACCAAACTCGAGTTTCTCACCGACGAAGAAACCGCAGATCTGCGGGTCTACAAATCGCGCATCGATCCCGACGGCCGCTTCAACAAGGGCAAATTGCTGCCGGGGGGCGATCTCGGTCGCGCCTATACGCCGAGCTTCAATCTGCTCGGTCACGAATCTTTGATCATGCAACAGTCCGACATCGGTACCATTTCGGGAGCGATCAAGGACTGCCTGCGCTGCGGCAAGTGCAAACCCGTCTGCGCAACGCACGTGCCACGCGCCAATTTGCTTTACAGCCCGCGCAACAAGATCCTCGCCACCTCGCTGCTGATCGAGGCCTTCCTCTACGAGGAACAGACCCGACGCGGCGTATCGTTGCGCCACTGGGACGAATTCGGCGACGTCGCCGACCACTGCACCGTTTGTCACAAATGCGAATCGCCCTGCCCGGTGGATATCGACTTCGGTGATGTGTCGATGGCGATGCGCGATCTGCTGCGTCGGATGGGTAAAAAACGCTTCAATGCGGGCACCGCCGCCTCGATGCTGTTCCTCAATGCCACCAATCCCGAGACGATCAAGCTCGTCCGCAAGGGCATGATCGAGTGGGGCTTCAAAGCGCAGCGCCTCGGGCATCAGGTGCTTAAGGCCTTTGCCAAACCGCAACTGCAGGCGCCGCCCGCGACCACCGGCAAGGCACCGGTGCGCGAACAGGTCGTGCATTTCGTCAACCGACGCATGCCGGCAGGCGTTCCAAAGAAAACAGCGCGTGCGCTGCTCGACATCGAGGATCGCAACTACGTCCCGGTGATCCGCAACCCGCGCTCCGGAAGCAGCGACGCCGAGGCAGTATTTTATTTTCCGGGCTGCGGCTCGGAGCGATTATTCTCGCAGGTGGGACTCGCCACGCAGGCCATGCTCTGGCACGTGGGCGTGCAGACCGTGTTGCCACCCGGATATCTTTGTTGCGGTTATCCGCAGCGCGGGTCGGGCGATTTCGACAAGGCCGAGAAGATGATCACCGACAACCGCGTGCTCTTCCACCGCGTCGCCAACACCCTCAACTATCTCGACATCAAAACCGTGGTGGTCAGCTGCGGCACCTGCTACGACCAGCTGCAGGGCTATGAATTCGACAAGATCTTCCCCGGCTGCCGCATCATCGATATCCACGAATATTTGATGGAGAAAGGCGTGCGGCTCGAGGGCGTGACGGGCGTGCGCTATCTCTATCACGACCCCTGCCACTCA
>JBJTAV010000170.1:0-3546 GCA_046091005.1 Gammaproteobacteria bacterium
GGGAATAGGATTCGAACCTACGACCTACGCATTACGAATGCGCCGCTCTACCAACTGAGCTATCCCGGCAACGGGCCCGGCAGGACGCCGGGGCGCGCATCTTAAACGCGTCGCAAGCGGATGAAAAGTTCGATGCCCGCGAATTCCATGCCCGCCGGGGGCGGCGGCAGCTGCTCGAAACGCACGGTGTCGGGGGGTAGATCGGTCAGGGCGCCGGTGTCGACGTCCTGAAAATGGAAGTGCGGGGCGGTGTTCGAGTCGAACCAGGCGCGATCGCCATCGACGGCGAGCTGGCGGATAACCCCTTTGCCGGCGAGCAAATTGAGGGTGTTATAGACCGTCGCCTTGGAGACTTTTTCGCCGCGGTTTCGCAGTTCAGCCAGGATTTGATCAGCCGTCAGGTGCTGCGGCGCCGCAAGCAGCACGCTCGCAATGCGCACCCGTTGCGCCGTGGGCAGGATGCCGCAGCCGCGCAGGCGTTCGTTAACCGTGTCGAGGTGTGACGAATTCATGACGCCGAAGTATAGGGCAGCTACCCGAGACGGGCCACGCGCAGCTCCCGCGGGAGTCCGAAAACGACTTGCTCCTCGCGACCTGCGAGCTCGCGGGGAGCCTCTGCCCCCCACTCCTTGAGACGCTCGATCACCTCGCGCACCAGCACTTCGGGGGCCGAGGCGCCGGCCGAGAGCCCGACGCAACGCTTGCCCACGAACCACTCGCGCTGCAGATCGGCCGCCCCGTCGACGAGATAAGACGGAACGCCGCCGCGATTGCCAAGCTCGACGAGCCGGTTCGAATTCGAGCTTTCGCGCGAGCCGACCACCACCAGCACATCTGCCTCGCGCAGCAAATCTTTGACAGCATCTTGCCGATTCTGCGTGGCGTAGCAAATGTCTTCTTTGCGCGGGCTTGCGAGCTCGGGAAATCGCCGACGCAAGACATCGACGATCTCGGCCGTATCGTCGACCGAAAGCGTCGTCTGTGTCACGAAGGCGAGCTTTGCGGGATCTTTGACCTCGATCCGCTCGGCATCCTCCACCGACTCGATCAGATGGATGCAACCGCCGAACGAGGTGTCGAATCGACCGAGCGTACCCTCCACCTCGGGGTGACCGTCGTGGCCGATGAGGATCACCTCGCGGGCGTCGCGGGCATAGCGACGCACTTCCATGTGAACTTTGGTCACGAGCGGACAAGTCGCATCGAATACATTGAGCGCACGACGCTTGGCCTCGTCTTCGACCGCCGACGAAACGCCGTGCGCCGAGAAAATGACCGTTGCGCCATCGGGTACTTCGTCGAGCTCTTCGACGAACACCGCGCCCATCTGTCGCAAACGCTCGACAACATAACGGTTGTGCACCACCTCGTGACGCACGTGGATCGGCGCTCCAAAGAGCGTGATCGCGCGCTCGACGATCTCGATGGCGCGGTCCACCCCGGCACAAAACCCGCGCGGATTAGCGAGCAGAATTTTCATGGTGTACTCCCTGCCCCGCGACTCCGTCGCCAGTCGCCGAACGCGTCCCAGATGAGAAGCACGGCACCCACCGTGATGGCGGAATCGGCAATGTTGAAAGCCGGAAAATAGGCCTGCTGCCAGTGCACGTGGATGAAGTCGACCAAGTAGCCGTGCTCGATGCGATCGATCACGTTGCCGATTGCCCCGGCGATCACGAGCGCAAGCGCTGCCGAGAGAATACCCTCGCGCCGCGCATGCAGCGTGCGCAGCCAGATCAGCAGCAACACGGTAACGACCACTGAGAGCGCGCTCAAAAAATGCCGCTGCCAACCGCCCGCCCCCGCCAGAAAGTTGAACGCCGCGCCAGGGTTATGCAGCCGAGTGATATCTAGCCAAAAAAATACTGGCGTGAATTCGCCGAGCAAATAATTGACCTCGATCCAACCCTTGCTCCACTGATCGGCGATGATCAACAGCACAGTCAACAACAGCCAGCGCCAGCCGCACTCGCGCACGCTGACTGCACGCATTGCCTCGCGCAACGACTGGGGTTTTGCGGTCTCGCTCATGCGCAGTGACGCTCTTCGCCCGCACCAGAGACATTGGTGACGCAGCGGCCGCAGAGCTCGGGGTGCTCGGCGTGACTGCCGACATCTTCGCGACGATGCCAGCAGCGCACACACTTCGGCGCCGCGGTCGGTCGTACGCGTACGTTGCGGCTTTCGACGCTGGTATCGACCAGCACGCGTGCCGCGGAAGTGATAAAGAAAAATCGCAGTTCATCACCGAGCACTGCATAGCGCGCGTGCTCGGTAGCCGGACAAAGAATATCGACCTCGGCTTCAAGCGGCGAACCGATCTCGCCGGCCTCGCGCAAGCGCTCGAGCTCGCGCGTAACCTCGGCGCGCAGGGCGAGCAGCGCCTCCCAGTCGATGTTCTCTGCCGGCACCTCGGGCAAGGCGTGCCACAGGGCGTGGAACACCGAGGCCTCGCGTTTTCCGGGCAAATGCGCCCAGATTTCTTCGGCGGTAAACGAGAGCACGGGCGCGAGCCAGCGCACCATGGCTTCGACGATGTGATACATCGCAGTCTGTGCCGAGCGCCGTGCGTGACTGCGCACGGGCGTGGTGTAGAGCCGGTCTTTGAGCACATCGAGATAGCAGCCACCGAGCTCGCTCACGCAGAAGCCGTGCACCTTCTGGTAGACGAGGTGGAACTCGTAGTTGCGGTAGGCGGCAATAATTTCATCTTGCAGTTCGCGCGTACGCCGCAAGGCCCAGCGATCGAGTGCGACCATCTCGGCGACCGGTACGGCATCGCGCACGGGATCGAAGCCTGCGAGGTTACCGAGCAAAAAGCGCACGGTGTTGCGGATACGACGATAACTGTCCGACATGCGCTTGAGAATTTCATCCGACACGCTCATTTCGTTGGCGTAGTCGGTCGAGGCCACCCACAGCCGCAGCACATCGGCGCCGAGACTCTGCATCACTTTTTGCGGGGCGATGACGTTGCCCAGCGACTTCGACATCTTGCGGCCCTTGTCATCGACCGTGAAGCCGTGCGTGAGCACGCCCTTGTACGGAGCGCGCGCGTAGAGCGCCTCGGACATGAGCAGCGATGAGTGGAACCAACCGCGATGCTGATCCGAACCTTCGAGATAAAGATCGACGGGACCGGCAATTTCCGGACGCTGCGCCGCCACGCATTCGAATGAGAGCCCCGAGTCGGCCCAGACATCCATGACGTCATTGACCTTGTCGTAGTGGTCGGCCTCGGCACCGAGCAACTCCGCCGGGGCGAGCGCGAACCAGGCCTCGATACCGCCCTGCTCCACTTTGTCGGCTGCCCGAGCAATGAGATCGAGGGTTTGCGGATGCAACTCGCCCGTGACTTTGTGCACGAACAACGGAATCGGCACACCCCAGGTGCGTTGCCGAGAAATACACCAGTCCGGACGATTCTCGATCATGCCGGTGATGCGCTGCTCACCCCATGAAGGTGTCCATTGCACGTTTTTGATGTCGGCGAGCGCCTGCGCACGCAGACCTTTTTGATCCATGCTGATGAACCACTGCGGCGTC
>JBJTAV010000171.1:0-18776 GCA_046091005.1 Gammaproteobacteria bacterium
GCCCCCGGCGAATGGATCGCCGTTTTCAGCGGAGTCGAAGAGATGGGCAAGGGTGACAGCAGAAGCCGTCGCGGCAAGATTTATCAGGGTTCTTTCGGCAAGACCCGTCCCAAGGATCCGGCTCGCGCCAAAAAGCGCGCCGCCAAGCGCAGCACCAAGAAATAAGTACGCCTCCGGCCGTAACGGCTACGGCCGCTTGTCGGCGAACGACATGCGGTCGAGTACGCCGAGCAGCAGCGCCGAGACCACGAAGGTCAGGTGCAGAACGACATACCAAAGAATTTTGTCGTTCGGAATGGTCTTCACATCCATGAAGACCTTCAGCAGATGAATGGACGAAATGGCGACGATCGATGCGGCCACCTTGAGTTTCAGGGTGCCCGCATCGAGCTTGCCCAGCCAGCCGAGTTTTTCTGATTCGGCGGCGACATCGATCCGTGACACGAAGTTTTCGTAACCCGAAAACATCACCATCACGATCAGGCTGCCGACCAGCACAATGTCAATCAGCGTCAGTACGGTCAGCACCAGCTGGTCTTCGGCTAACGTGCCAATGGTCAGCACGACGTGGAACGCTTCCTGAAAAAACTTGATGCCGAGAGCGATCAAGGCCAGTGCAAGCCCAAGATAAAGCGGCGCCAGTAACCAGCGGCACGCAAAGAGCAAACGCTCAATCGCTTTTTCGATCATGACTTTTGGCTGTTCCAAGGCAGCATACGCTGCAGGGTGTTGTCGCGGATCAGGTAGTGATGGACGAGCGCGGCGAGGGTGTGCAGTCCGATCAGGTAATAACCTGCCACACCAACAGTCTCGTGGATTTCTTCGATGAGTTCGGCGAGTTCTTCATTGGGCGACAGCAGCGCGGGCAGGGTCAGGCCATAGAAAGGAATGGTTTCGCCTTTGGCGCTCAGCATGAGCCAGCCGCCGATCGGCATGCCGATCATCAGCGCGTAGAGCAAGCCATGGACGAGGCGCGAAAGGCCACGCTGCCAAGCTGGCGGCAGCGGCTCGATCGGCGGTGCAGTAAAACGCGAGCGCAGCACGAGGCGAATGCCCACCAGCACGAACACGGTCAAGCCCAGCATGTAGTGCCAGGTCTCGAGCAGCTCATAGGTCGGGCTGCCGTCGGGGAACTCGTCGTGCAGTTCGATCATGGTGTAGACACCGGCGAGCAAGATCAGCATCAGCCAGTGCATGAAAATGGAAGCCGAGGGGTAGCGGTTGGATTGCGACATACGGCTATTTTAGCGCGAGCCCGAATATCTTGAGCAGCTGGGGTTTGTCGCCGAGCGGCTTTTCGTCGATGAAGCGCAGGCCGAGCTTGTTGAGAACTGCGATCGAACGCACGTTATGCGGCGAAGTAATACCCAGAATGGTTTGTAGCCCCAGTATTTGCTCGCCATGTTTCATGGCCGCTTGAGCGGCTTCGGTGACATAGCCCCGGTCCCAGTACTCGGGCAGCAGGGCGAAGCCGATGTCCGGCTCGGGCAGGGTGTCGCGCTTGACGAGACCGCACATGCCGATCGGCGTGTCGTCCATTTTGAGACTGACCCGCAGCAGTCCGTGGCCATGCGCGCGGTAGCTCGCCATGGGTCCTTCGCGCAGGTAACGCCGCGCATCATCGAGGCTGCGTACGCCACGATCACCAACGAATTCGATGAACGAGGGTTCATTGAGCAGACGCAGCACGAAAGCCGCATCATCTTCCGTGAACTCACGGAGTCGCAGACGAGGTGTGTCGAGCTGCAGCACGCTCAGACGCCTGGTGGGCGATACTTGCCGACCCATTTACCCCAGCGCGCCGCCACTTTTTCGAAGGCCTCAGGGGCGAGGCGTTCGAGCTCGGTGCGGTTGAGCGCTTGATAAATCTTTGGCCCGCCTTCTTCCGGCAGTTGGCGAGTGGCGTCGATCACGATCTTGGAGGTCATCGGACGCTTGGTCAGCGAAGGATCGAGTGCCATGCCGCGCATTTCCGGAATGATGGCCGTGGCGGGCTGCGGCTGCCAGCGTGCGCCGAGCGCATGCATGACCTGGGTGCGATCGAGTACTTCGACATCGTCGTCGACCATCACGATGATTTTGGCGATGCCGACGATTTGAGCGATCCGCTTGCCGATTTCGAGGGCTTCGCCGGGCTTCTGCTTTTTGAAGCTGACGAAGCACAGGCCGGTGGCCTCGACCGGCGTATGCAGCATCTTCACGTTGGGTATGAAGCGTTTCAGGCTGGCGAGTGCGATCTGCTCGAGCGGCGCCGTCGGAAAACCGCGAGTGACACCCGTGAACTGATTGACGATCCAGGGATTGCGACGATGCGTGATCGTCGTCACATTCATCCAGAAATTTGCCGATTTCTTTGCACCCATGTATCCGTACATTTCGCCGAACGGCCCTTCAGGCAGCATGGGTTGATCGAGCGGTACTTCGCCTTCGATGATCATCTCGGAGTTGGCGGGTACCAGATGATCGTTGGTTTCGGAGCGGACGACCTTCAGTGGTTTGCCGCGGATCGCCGAGACCACCTCGAGTTCGTCAGCCTTGGCACGATTGAGTTTCGAGCTGGAGACTACCCAGGTCACCGGGTCTTGACCGAGCGCGATCGACACCTTGACCGATTTCTCGCCACGCTCGCGCGCTTTCATGAAGGCCTGCCAGGCACCTTGACCCTCTTCAGGGTTCACACCCAAAAGCCTGGGGCCTTTGATCTCGCAACGATACGTACCGAAATTTTTGCCGAGTTCCTGATCATGGGTGAACACCGAGCCCGTATTCACGTAGCGCGTCGAGTCTGCGGGGTTCGACTGAATGAAGGCGAACTGCCGCAGGTCTATGGCATCGCCGCTCAGCACCACCTGTTTGCAGGGCGCGACATCGCGCGTCACCTCGGTGAAGGCCGCGGTCGGAAATGCGCCACCTTGACCACGCTTCAAAAATTCTTCGACGCGGGCGAGCGCCTTGTAATAGGTCGCAACATGATCGCCGGGCACCGGCTCGAGCCCGAAGCTCAAACATTCGGTATCCCAATGACCGAAATGGTTGGTGATGATCGGCCCCTTGTGCCAGACGCCGTCGATTTTGACGTTCTCCATCACCAGTGTCGGTGCGAAGTACATGCCGAAGCGATCGATGAGTCGATACATCAGCGCTGTGCCTTCGTAAGCATCTTGGTCGACATCGCGCACTCGCAGCACCAGGCCACGTCGGTCAAGCTCGGCGATCCACTGGCGCAAGTCCTCGAAAGGACCCACTGACCAGGAAGGAGCGGGTGCCGCAGCGGCTGACGCGGCGGCGGGGGCAGGTCCCGCGGCGGGCATGGCGGCGGGCATGGCGGCGGGTTGTGCCTCGGCGATGCGCAGATCGGCGGCGGCCAATGCAGCAGCCGACAAGCCAGCGCTGCTCGACAGAAAATCGCGGCGTGAAAAAGGCGGCATCAGGGTCTCCTGCTGAAGTCACGGACCACGGGGTTGCAGACCAAACTGACACGGCACCCTGGGTGAGTAAAGCGTCCCCATAGCTCAGCGACCGGTCTATGATCATCGACATATGCCAATCAGGCACCTCATCGTCGTGCTCGGCGACCAACTCGATCGTGACTCCGCGGCTTTCGATGGTCTCGATCTGCGTCGCGATGTGGTCTGGATGTGCGAGGCGCGCGAGGAGTCGACCCTCGTGCCCGTCAGTCGGCCGCGAATCGCCATGTTTCTGGCGGCCATGCGGCACTTTCGTGACGAGCTGGAAGCCGAAGGCCTGCGGCTGGTCTATCACTCGCTCGATGCCCGTTGTGCATCGCTCGTCACTACGCTTCGCGCCGACATCGACCGCTTGGCGCCGGAGCGTGTGGTAGTCGTCGAGCCCGGCGAGTGGCGCTTGCGTGCCGCGATCCGCGAGATGGGCCCCAGGATCGAGCTGCGCGCAGATCGACATTTTCTTTGTTCGCACGAGACTTTCGCCAAACACGCCAAGGGTCGCAAGCAGCTGCGCATGGAGTTTTTTTATCGTGAGATGCGTCGTGCGCACGGCGTATTGCTCGATGCGACGGGCGAGCCCGAGGGCGGCGAGTGGAACTACGACGCCGAAAACCGCAAGAGCTTCGGTCGCGACGGGCCATCAAAGTTGACGATGCCCCCACCAAAAGCCTTTCGACCCGATGCCGTCACGCGTCAAGTCATCGCCGAAGTGAATGCGGAATTTTCCGACCACCCCGGATCGCTCGCGGATTTTGACTGGCCAGTGACGCGCAAGCAGGCTCTTGCAACCCTGACCGATTTCATTGAGCACCGACTTGCCGCCTTTGGTGATCATCAAGATGCCATGTGGAGCGGCGAGCCTTGGCTTTTCCATTCCCGCATTGCTGCTGCAATGAACCTGAAGTTGCTGCGACCGCTAGAGGCCATCGAAGCTGCCGAGCGCGAGTACCGGGCCGGACGAGCACCGCTCGCTGCGGTCGAGGGCTTCATTCGTCAGATTCTCGGCTGGCGCGAATATGTGCGCGGCGTGTATTGGCTGCATATGCCGGGCTATCTGGAGCGTAACGCGCTCGGCGCCAACGAGCCTTTGCCGCAATTTTTTTGGACCGGCGAGACCCCGATGCGCTGCCTCGCCGACTGCGTGGGTCAAACATTGCGCTACGGTTATGCCCATCACATTCAAAGACTGATGGTCACGGGCCTGTTCTGTCTCATGCTCGGGGTCGATCCGCGCGAAGTGCATCGCTGGTATCTCGCGGTATATGTCGACGCCGTCGAGTGGGTGGAGCTGCCGAATACGCTGGGCATGTCGCAGTACGCCGATGGTGGGGTCATGGCCTCCAAGCCTTATGTGGCGACCGGCCGTTACATCGAGCGGATGAGCAATTACTGCGGGAATTGTCGCTACGATCCGACCAAGGCGGTCGGTGACAAGGCCTGTCCCTTCACCACGCTGTACTGGGATTTTTTGCAGCGTCACGAGCAGAGCCTGCGTGCGAATCCGCGTATGGGTTTGCAGCTGCGCAATCTCGATCGGCTGTCCGCGGCAGATCGCAAGGCCATCCGCGTACAGGCCGAAAACTTCCGTGCGGGCCTGCGAACGACATCGCCCTCATAGTACGCTTGAGTCGTGACTTCCGCCGCCACCAATCTTTCGCAGCGCCTCGCCGGACGACGTGCATTCATCACCGGCGCCGCCAGTGGCTTGGGGCTGGCCTGCGCTGAAATTCTTGCCCGCGAGGGCTGGCAGTTGGTACTCACCGATGTCGACGCCTCGCGGCTCGATCTGGTGGCGAGCAGTTTTTCGCGCGATGGTGCGCGCGTCGCAGCAGTCGCTTGCGATGTGCGTGATGCGGCCGCCATGACGCAGCTCGTCGATTCAGCTATCGCCACGCTGGGTGGCATCGATCTCGCGATCAATTGTGCGGGCGTTGCCATGGCAGGGGCTTTTCACAACAGCACCGCCGAAGAGTGGCAGTGGATGTTCGATATCAACGTGCATGGCGTTGCCAACAGCTGCCGTCCTTTGGTTCGCCACATGGGGCGAGGCAAGGGTGGCGTGATCATCAACATTGCGAGCATGGCTGCCGTCACCACCAGCGCCAACATGTCGGCCTACAGTGCGGCCAAGGCCGCAGTCGTCGGACTCAGTGAGTCGCTGATGCAGGAATACGCCGACTACGGTGTGCAGGTCATGGTGGCCATGCCCGGGTTTTTTCGTACGCGCTTGATCGAGTCGGCTCGCGGCGACGACAAGATGCTCAAGTCCGCCGCGCGCCTGATCGAAGATTCAGGGGTATCGGCAGAAGAAGTTGCCGAGCAGATGCTGGCGGCAGCGGGCCGTGGCACCAGCCACTTCATTTATCCGCGTGAGTATCGAACCTACTGGCGGCTCAAGCGTCTCATGCCTCAATATTTTCAGAAGCTTTTGCCGCGTCTCGCGCGCACCCGCAAAAAAAGGTGATCTCGATCATGCTCGCACCCTTCCATCTGGCGATTCCCGTGCACGACCTGCCCTCGGCGCGTAAATTCTATGGCGAGCTGTTCGGTTGTCCCGAGGGGCGTTCCGCCCATGAGTGGGTGGACTTCGATTTCTTTGGCCATCAATTGGTTGCGCATGTCGATCCATCGCGCAAGGCTTTTGATGCGCCGGCTCATACCAACAAAGTCGATGGCAAAGACGTGCCAGTCCCCCATTTCGGGGTCGTCCTCGAGTGGCAGCAATGGCATGAACTCGCTGCGCGGTTGCGTGACGCGGGCACGAGCTTCGTGATCGATCCCGGGGTTCGCTTTGCGGGTGAGGTCGGTGAGCAAGCGACCTTTTTCCTGTACGACCTTTCGGGCAACGCACTCGAGTTCAAGGCGTTCCGCGACCCGACCCGCCTGTTTGCCAAGTGATACCGAGTCGGTGACCGCCGAGTTCGTCGATCGCTACGTCGAGCTGGGCGCAGCTTTGCGTCTGCATCTGCGCGATTATCCGGGTCAAGCAGACCGGACGCCGGTACTGTGCCTGCCCGGTCTCACGCGCAATTGCCGCGATTTCGAAAAGCTCGCACCGCATCTGTCGCGCTCCCTCGGCCGTCGCGTTATCGCACTCGATCTTCGGGGACGAGGCTTGTCCGATCACGATCCTGAGTGGCGAAACTATCGACTCGACGTCTATGTTCGAGATGTGCTCGCGGTGCTCGATGCCATCGCAATGCCGCGGGTGGTCGTCATCGGCACTTCGCTTGGCGGATTCGTCGGCATGTTTCTCGCGAGTGAACACCGCGAGCGTGTCGCGGGACTGGTGCTCAATGATATTGGTCCCGAACTCGAGATGGCCGGGATGCTGCGCATCGCCACTTCCGCGGGCAAAGCGCGTGCAGCGACCAGTTGGCAAGAAGCGGCGGACGATGCGCGCATCGCCAACGCGCAGGTATTTCCCGATTTCACCGACGCCGACTGGCTGCAGTTTGCACGCCGAATTTATAGAGAGCAGACAGCAGACCGCATCGTTCGTGAGGTCGATCCGAACGTGGGTCGCGCCGTACGCGAAGCGAGTGGACCCACACCCGATTTTTGGGCGGCGTTCGCCTCGCTGCGCGAGTTGCCGCTGTTGTGTCTGCGTGGCGAGCTCTCTGATCTTTTATCGGCGCGCACGGTCGAACGCATGGCCGAGATTCATCCCGACATGCAGTCCTGCGTGATCCCGCGCCGCGGTCATGCGCCGACGCTGGACGAACCCGCGAGCTGCGCCGCGATCGACAGCTTCGTCAGAGCGCTTTGAGTAGCAGAGACCCGATCAACACTCTCAGGCCTGATCTGCGGGACGCACGCGGTTCCAGGCGATCGACACCAAAATCGAGACTGCGAGGATGGTGCCGATAATGCCGAGTGACCAGCTGATCGGGAACTTGCCGCCGAACGCCTCGTTGAGCCAGACCATCTTGAGGCCGACGAACACCAGAATGACGCCTAGGCCGTACTTCAAGAACAAGAAGGCCTTCACCATGCTCTGCAGCACGAAGAACAGCGAGCGCAGACCGATGATGGCGAAAATGTTCGAGGTGAATACGATGAACGGCTCGTTGGTCAGAGCAAAGATGGCAGGCACCGAGTCGATGGCAAAGATGATGTCACTGAACTCGATGAAAGCGAGGGCGACGAAGAGCGGGGTCACCCAAGTCTTGCCATCAATCTCGACCCAGAATTTGTCTTGATGATAGGCCGGCGTGACCGGGAATAATTTTTTGACGCCGAGAATGATCGGGTTGCGCGACGGATCGATGGGTTTCTCGGGCAGGAACAGGATCTTGAGACCCGTCAGGATCAGGAAAATGCCGAAGATCGCGACCACCCAGCCGTACTGCATGAGGATGGAACCGAGCGAGATGAAGAGCGCGCGGAAGAGGATCGCGCCCATGATTCCGTAGAACAGCACCTTCTGCTGATACTGCGCCGGTACCGCAAAATAAGAGAACACGGCGACGAACACGAACACGTTGTCGATGGCGAGCGCGTACTCGACCACATAGCCCGCGAGGAACTCGAGCGAGGTGTCGCGCGCGAGCTGTGCGTGATCCATGCCGACGAGGTCGGGGCGGTTGGGCAGCTCGTGAAGCAGGAACTGGTACAGACCGTAATTGAAGGCGAGCGCCAACAAAATGAAGATGATGCTGCGGATGATCGCCGAGCGCAGCGAGGGCAGAGTCCCCGGCTTGCTGAAGACGCCGAGATCGAAGGCCAGAATGACGAGCAGGGCGGCGATAAAGCCGACATAGGCCCACCAGTACTCGGCGAACGGCAGCAGCAGGATATCTCCCATGATCTTTTCCTTAGGGGCGGCGAAGGTGAGCGAACCTAGACCGTTTTCAGGCACCAGAGTTCCATGTTGACCCTATCGACGGGGGTATCCACGGGGCAGGCGCTGCCCGGTTACGCCAATGCGCTATCCCGGGGCTTGGGCTAGGATGCCCCGATGAACGCAACCGACATCAAACTGGGTCCGGTGCGCCTCGCCCCGGGTTATACGCGCTGGAACGCCCGGACTTACCTGTTCGCGGCGTTCATCACCATCGGCATGCTGGCCTTCGTCAGCTTCATCCAGCCCTACCTGCTCAATGCCAACCTGAAGGTCCCCCAGGGCGAACAAGGGCGGGTATTGGGGCTACTCGGCTTCAGCAATGAAATCGTTTCTTTGTTGCTGGTCGCTCCCTTTGGGGCCCTGTCGGACAAAATCGGTCGCCGGCCGGTGTATGCGATCGGCTTTCTTTGGTTGGCAGCCGGATTCTTTCTTTATCCGCTCGCCCGCACTTTTCCGCAGTTGCTGGCCTGCGCGCTGTTCTTCTCGGTGGGTGTCGCCGCGGTTGGCTGCATGCTCGCCACCGTGCTGGCCGACATTCCCAAAGAAGAGTCGCGCGGTTTGTTCGTAGGCATCACAGGTTTTTGTCAGGGTCTGGGTGCGACGCTTGCCGTGCTGGTGCTCGGTAAGGTCCCGCAGCGCTTGGCTGCCGATGGCATGGATGCCGTGACTGCGGGCCAGGTCACGCTGAGTTTTGCAGCGGGGCTGTGCCTCATCACCGCAATCGTTTGCTGGCTTGGGCTCAAGCGCGGCACGCCGAGCCAAATTGGTGAACGCGAGCCGCTGCGCGCCTTGCTGCGCACCGGCATCGACGCTGCGCGTGCCAATCCACGTATCTGGTTTGCCTACATGCTGCAGTTCGTCTCGTTCGCCGATCGCATTGTCATCGGCACTTTCTTCAGTGCGCGCTTGCAGCAAACAGCCATCGCCAACGGGCAGTCGGTGGCCGAGGCCGTCTCTGCGGCGACCAAACCCTATGTGATCGCGAACTCGGCAGGCCTGCTGTTCGCTATTTTCTTTGGTCTGGCACTCGACAAGATGAACCGCATCACTGCGGGTGTGGTCGCCATGACCATTGCCGGCATCGGCTATATCGCGGGTGGTTTCGTGGGTGACCCGAACAGCGAGTGGATCACGCTGGTTGCGATTTTGCTCGGCATGGGACAGATCTGCGCCATCATTGCAAGTCAAACCGTACTCGGCCAGGAAGCCCCGCAAGATGTTCGCGGAGCCGTGTTCGGGCTCGCCGGAATCTTTGCCTCTTGCGGCATTCTGTTCACCACGGCGGTCGGTGGTTGGCTCTATGACGTCGTCAGCAAGGGCATGCCGTTTTTCCTCATCGGCGCGGTGAATGTCTCTATCATGCTGTTCGGTCTTTACCTGTTGTTGAGCCGACCGAAAACCACATGATTCTGCGGATTGCGACGTGCCGGCCGCTACCCGAGCCGGACGTCGACGAAGACCTGCTGCTCGAAGCGCTGCGGTCGGCAGGTATCGATGCGCAAATGGTCGCTTGGCACAACCCTGCCGAGTGGCAGCGACCTGCAGCCACCGTCATTCGCTCGACCTGGGATTACATCCGCGACCCCGAGGCTTTCGCTCGCTGGGCTACGGCCGTGGCTGCGACCTCGGCCATGTGGAATCCGCTCAAAGTAATCCTCGACAATCTGCACAAGCGCTATCTCATCAAACTCGCAGATCGTGGCGTACCGGTCACGCCGACGCTGCTGCTCGAGTCCGGCAAGAGCACTGATATTCACGAGGAGTGTTCAGCGCGCGGTTGGCGGGACATCGTCATCAAGCCGGCCGTGGGCGCGGCGTCTTTCGAGACCCACCGCGTTGCCGCTGCATCGTCCGATGCTGACATGGTGTGTCGTCGGTTGCTCGCTGAGCGCGATGTGTTGGTGCAGCCCTACCTTGATTCCGTCGAACATTACGGCGAGCGCGCCTTGGTGTGGATCGACGGCGACTTCACGCACGCGGTCCGCAAGACGCCGCGTTTTGCCGGCGGCGTCGAAAGCGTATCCGAAGCCCTGCCAATCTCGGCCGCAGAGCGTGCGGTCGGTGAGGCTGCGCTCGCTGCCGTTGGCGCTCTCGACGAAGACTTGCTCTACGCCCGCGTCGATGTTGCGCCAGATGCCGCGGGCCACACCGTAGTGATGGAGCTTGAACTCGTCGAGCCTTCCTTGTTTTTGAGGCAGAACCCGGCTGCCTTGCGCCGTCTGGTTGCCGGTATCGAGCGCCGCTTGCAGCGCTCGCGTTAGCCGACGATCACCAGCGACAGCCCCTCAGGCGATTCGAGTCGAGTGTCCGAAGCGACCCCGTGCCGATGAAAGACCAACGCAGGTTCGTCGAAGTGCGACTCGGCGTGAATGGCCACCATCAATCCGCCGGCGAGTAACCACTCGGCAGGCCAGCAGGGACGACCGATCGCGGCCTGTGCACCCAAAGCCCGCCAAAAACCGGTGCTGACATCGGGGGCGGCCGAGGGCAGGCTGTACGCCAGAAACTCACCGAGCGTGGGACTGACGCGCGCCGGATCCCAGGCGTCATCGGGATGAGTCGCCCGTTCGAGCAAGGTGATCATGTGCCCGGCCGGGTCACGCAGCCCGAATTCATTGAAGCAGTCCGGACCGGTTTTTGCGAAGGCGATCACCGCGCCCGCCGTTCGATAGGTTTGCAATGTTCCGGGAATATCTTCGTGCACCGCCGTGAACGACGGTGACGGAAATTTATACTGGTGCAGACCCAGTACCAAACTGCCGAGTGTGACTACGGCATAGGGGTGCGGCCAGGCGTTGCCGATGCTGCCGCGCGCGAAGCCCAGCATTTCATAGAAGCGCAGCGAGGCGTCCAGGTCGGGCGTGCTGAGGCTGATCTCGTGGAACCGACCGAGATCGAGTTCACTCATTGGCCTGCCAAAGAATGAAGGCGTATTCCTCGGCGATTTCACGATAGCGCTCGAAGCGGCCCGACTTGCCGCCGTGCCCTGCTTCCATGTTGGTGCGCAGCAGCAGCGGATTGCGATCGGTTTTCAGGCTGCGGAGCTTCGCGACCCATTTGGTCGGCTCCCAGTACTGCACCTGACTGTCCCAGAGCCCGCTGGTCACGAGCATCGCCGGATAATTTTGCGCCGTGACCTGATCGTAGGGCGAATAAGAAAGCATGTAGTCGTGTGCTGCCCGGTCCTTGCCCGGGTTTCCCCATTCATCGAATTCGTTGGTGGTGAGCGGGATGCTTTCATCGAGCATCGTCGACATGACATCGACGAAGGGAACATGGGCCACCAGCGCCTTGTAGTCGCCCGGCGCCATGTTCGAAATGGCGCCCATCAGCAATCCGCCCGCGCTGCCACCCATGGCAAAAACGCGCCGCGGATCAGCGATTTTTTCCGCGACCAGATAGCGGGTCACGTCAATGAAATCGGTGAACGTGTTTTTCTTGTGCAGCAGCTTGCCTTTTTCGTACCACTCGCGACCCATCTCCTGGCCGCCGCGAACATGAGCAATCGCATAGACGAAGCCGCGATCAACCAGCGACAAAATGGGTGAGCGGAACGACGGTTCCGTCGAAAACCCGTAAGAACCATAGGCGTACTGATAAACCGGTGCCGTGCCATCGAGGGGTGTACCGCGACGATAGAACAAAGTGACCGGGATCCGCGTGCCGTCACGCGCCGTGGCAAAGCGGAATTCCGCGATGTAATTTTTGGCATCAAAGCCACCGAGTACCGGCTCCTGCTTGAGCAGCTTTCGCTCGCCACTCGTCATGTCATAGTCCCAAGTCGTCGACGGCGTCGTCGGTGATGAATAAACGTAGCGCAGCAGCGAGGTGTTCTGTTCGCTGTTGTTGCCGAGACCCATGACATAGGCAGGATCCGCGGCATCGATCAGCAGATTTCGCTTGCCGTCCCAGGAGCGCACCCGCATTTTCGCCAAGCCCCCGGCGCGCTCCGACACTGCCAAATAATCTTTGAACGCCTCGAAGCCGCCGATGAAAGCGTCGCTGCGATGCGGAATCACGTCCTGCCAGGTGCCGCGATTGCTTGCCGTTGCAATTGGCGCGGCGACGATGCGGAAGTTCTTGGCCTGCCAATTGGTGCGAATGATGAACCGATCACCGAGGTCTTCGAGTTGATACTCGTGATCGCGCTCCCGCGGAATCGCGACCCGAAACTCGAGCTGCGCCGCGCCGGCATCGGCGTAGCGGTATTCACTCGATACCGTGCTTTGCGCAGCGATGAAGATGAAGCGATCGGACTTCGACTTCGCGACGCTGAGGTAAAAGCTGTCGTCATCCAGTTCATAGACCAGCGCGTCATTCGCGACATCGCTGCCGCGTCCGTGTCGATAGACCTTGTTGCCAAGCAGGGTCTGCGGATCCTTGCGGATATAAACGAGCGTGCGACCATCATTGGTCCAGGCCAGATCAGGCTCGACATGGGTCAACACCTGCGGCAAAAACTCGCCGGTACGCAAATTTTTGATCCGCACGTCATATTGACGTCGACCAACCGTATCTTCGGCAATCGCGGCCCATTCACCATCAACGGTGACCTCGAGCGCAGCGAGTTGGTAGAAGTCGTGGCCACGAGCGCGCTCGTTGCCATCGATCAGGACTTCTTCGGCGGCTTCAAGCGTACCTTTGCGACGCGCGTAGATCGGATATTGCTTGCCGGTTTCGAAGCGCGAGTAATACCAATAGCCGTTGCGTCTCTGCGGCACGCTGGCATCGTCTTGCTTCAGGCGGGCGATGATCTCGTCATAAATTTTTTGTTCGAGCGCGCGATGCGGAGCCATGACCGTATTGAGGTACGCATTCTCCGCCTCGAGATAGGCGATCATCTCCGGGTTCTTGCGTTCATCGTCACGCAGCCAGTACCAGGGGTCCTCGCGGCTGCCGAAAGGCGAGGTGACGGTATGCGCACGCTGCGCCGCTTTGGGCGGCGTCGGGTCGGCAGCAGTCACGTTCAAGATGCTCGAAAAAACGAAAAGCAGTGCGAGCGTTGCAGCAGCAACGCCACGAAACGTGTTGGCAACAAACATGAGTTCACCCTGAATCCTCGCTACGCCGGGGCGATGATTCTTCCACGGGCGGGGCTGCGGTACCAAATCTCTATTTCGAGGCCCCTAGACTTGCGCGACCAGGGCTTCCATGTTGGCAACGGTTTTGTCGAAGTTGTCGGTGACGCCGATCATCAGGGTTGTCACGGGCGATGCCTTCCAGGCGGTGAGCCGGCGGCGAATGTTCTCGGCTGAACCCGTGACCGAGAGTGTGTCGGCCAGTTCGTCGGGGACGGCCATCACCGCTTCTTTTTGACGACCCGAAAGCCATAGCTCCTGCAGGCGCTGGGCGAGCTCGACGTAGCCCGCGCGCTCGATGACCCGCTTGTGGAAGTTTTCTTCTTTCGAGCCCATGCCGCCGACATAAAGGGCCAGCATTTTTTTGATAGGCAGCAAGGCGATGGCCGGATCGGTCTCGGTCGAGAAAGCCACGGTCTGCAAAATCTCGAAGCCGGGCTTGAGCTGCGACAGCGTATCGCCGTAGATGTCGAACCGGTCAGGAGGCAGCATGAACGGAAACCAGCCGTCGAATTCGTTGACGGCAAGCTCCACATTCTTCGGCCCTTCGGCACCGAGAAACACGGGAATATGTTTACGCAGCGGATGCGTGATGCTCATCAGCGCTTTACCCTGGCCAGTCGAGCCTTCACCTGCATAGGGCAGTTGATACTGTGCGCCCTCGAAAGTGACGGGCATTTCGCGGGCGACGATTTTGCGAAAAATGGCCAGCCATTCGCGGGTGCGCTCCAGCGGTTTTTTGAAGGGTCTGCCATACCAACCCTCGACCACCTGCGGACCCGAGACACCGACGCCAAGACATAAACGTCCGTTAGAGATGTGATCTAGCGTGATCGCCGTCATTGCTGCAGCGGCAGGTGTGCGCGCCGAGATCTGCATGATCGCCGTGCCGAGTCGGATGCGCGAGGTGCGCGCGGCGATCGCCGCCAGAGGCGTGAGGGCGTCCGAGCCATAGGCCTCGGCCGCACAAACGATATCGAACCCCAGGCGCTCGGCGTGCTGCGCGAGTTCAATGAAACGATCGATGGGCTTTGCGCCCCAGTAACCGAGATTGAGACCGAGTTTCATGAGGGTTGCTGCTGGCGGATGAGTCGATCAAGCAGGATCATCGCACCAATCGACACCAGCGACAGCGCTGCGCAAAAGCCGAGGACGGGCAAGGGATCGCTGGTGGGCACGAATCCCATGGCTTGCACTGCAATGGCGGCACACACTTGCTGCGAGAAACCGATCATACCCGAGGCCGTACCGGCGTAGCCCGGCGCAAGACGCACTGCGGTGGCCGTGATATGCGGCAGCGACAAACCCTGCGCAAAGGCGAGCGGCAGCATCGGACCAAACCACCACACGGGGTGAGTGAGTCCCATCAGCACGAAACCGAAAGCTGCGCAGGCCGACGCAGCCTGCAACCAGATGCCGAAGCGGGACACACGCTCGAGATCTGCGTGACCGCGCAGCCGCGAGACATACAAGTTGCCGAGAAAATAGCCCGATGACAAAAACAGAATGTAGATACCAAAATCCGTCGCCGGTCGGTCGAGCATGTCGGCGAGCAAATAGGGCGCAACGGTGATGAAGCCGAGGTAGAGCGCGTAAATGACACCGGCGTCGATCGCACAACCCAGAAACGCTCGATTACGCAGCACCCCGACCGAGGCTGTGCCGACCGCGGCGAGCGAGTGCGCGCCCGCGTGATTGATCCGGGTCTCGGGCAAAGCATGCCAGGCGAAGACGCCGACGATGCCTGAGAACGCGAGCAAAAAGAGAAAGGGCGCGTGCCAGCCGCTTGTTTCGGTGATCAGGCCACCGAGATAGGGTGACACCGACGTACCGATCATCATGACCAGCGTGAGATTGGCGAGTGCTCGCGCAAGACGCCAGTCCGGGTAGATGTCGCCGAGGACGGCACGCGATACGGTCGTCGCAGCCGCGCACCCTGCGGCCTGGATCGCGCGGGCAATCACCACGAGTTCGAGAGTCGGTGCCAGGTAGGCAAGCAATGACCCAATGAAAAAGAGGGTGAGCCCGCCGAGTACCAAGGGTCGGCGCCCATAGCGATCAGAGAGGGGTCCCGCGAGCGGAATACCTGCCGCAAAAGTAAAAAGAAAAACACTGATGACCGCTTGGGTTGCTGCGGTGCTGGCGCCGAATTCCTCGCGTATGGCAGGTAGCGCCGAGATCAGCAGCAGGGTCGATACCGGGCCGAGCGCGCTACAGGCTGCGAGTAGTGGAAACAACCCGCGCGGCGCGCCTGCTACGGCTGCCGCTGGCGCGCCCTCCGAGGTATCGGTCACGATCCCAGGCCGCCGACACAGACATATTTGAGTTCGGTGTACTCGTCGATGCCGTAGCGCGAACCTTCTCGACCGAGTCCGGATTCTTTGACGCCGCCGAAGGGGGCGACTTCTGTCGAGAACAGCCCCGTGTTCACACCGACGATGCCGTATTCCAGCGCTTCTTGCATGCGCCAGCTGCGCGCGAGATCGCGCGTGTAGAAATAGGCCGCCAGTCCGAATTCGGTGTCGTTGGCCATGCGTACGGCTTCTTCCTCGGTCTCGAAGCGGAACAAGGGCGCAACCGGGCCAAAAGTTTCTTCGCGCGCGACCCGCATTCTGGAGCTCACATCGAGCAGTACTGTGGGCTCGAAGAAATTGCCGCCTAGCGCATGCGACTTGCCGCCGCAGGCGATTCGAGCGCCTTGATCAACGGCATCGCTGATATGGGCCTTGACCTTGGCGAGCGCGCGAGCGTCGATCAGTGGTCCCTGCTCGGTCGGGCCTGCAAGACCATCGCCGACGCGCAGCGTCGCGACCGCCTTGACGAGACGCTTGGCAAATTCTTCGTAAACCCCTGCTTGCACATAGAGGCGATTCGCGCAGACGCAGGTTTGGCCGGTGTTGCGATATTTGCTGGCCATCGCACCCTGTACGGCGGCATCGAGGTCGGCATCGTCAAAGACGATGAAAGGTGCATTACCCCCCAATTCCATCGATACCTTCTTTACGGTACCTGCGCACTGCGCGATCAATTTCTTGCCGACGGCGGTCGAGCCCGTGAAGCTCAACTTGCGAACCAAAGAATGACTCGTGAGTTCGCCGCCAATGGACTCGGCATCACCCGGCACAACATTGAAAAGACCCGCAGGAAGGCCGGCGCGAGTGGCAAGCTCCGCGAGTGCGAGCGCCGAGAAGGGCGTTTGTGGCGCGGGCTTGCAGACGAAACTGCAGCCGGCCGCCAGAGCAGGCCCGAGCTTGCGCGTGATCATGGCTGCCGGAAAGTTCCAAGGCGTGATCGCTGCCGCCACGCCGACCGGTTGACGCAGCACGAGCAGACGCGAGTCGGCGCGGAACGTGGGGATGATGTCGCCGTAAGCGCGTTTGCCTTCTTCTGCAAACCACTCGATGAACGAGGCGGCATAAGCCACTTCGCCTTTGGCTTCGGCCAGCGGTTTGCCCTGCTCGGCGGTCATGATGATTGCCAGATCATCGCCATGGGCCATCATCAAATCGGCAAAACGGCGCAGGATTGCAGCGCGCTCCTTGGCGGTCTTGCGCGCCCAGGCGGGCTGAGCGCGCGCGGCCGCTTCGATGGCGCGGCGAGTCTCGGCAGCGCGCAATACCGGCACTTCACCGACCACGGTGCCGTTGGCCGGATTCAGAATCTGAACTTTGGCGCCATCATCTGCCGCGCACCACGCGCCCTCGATGAACGCGGCCTCGCGCAGCAGCGTGGAATCTTTGAGGTTGAGGGTGTTGTGTATCGTACTCATGAACGTATTCCGTATTGGGTGCGGTAGTCGCGCAAGGCTTGCAGATGTTCGGTGGGCAGGGCGCTCGTGCCATTGGCCGACGGTGATCCGCCCGACTGCGACAGCATGTCGATGAGATCAGCGAGCGTCAGCAGGCTCACGCAGCGCAGGCCGAACTCGCTCTCGACTTCTTGCACGGCCGAACGCTCGCCTTGCCCGCGTTCCTGACGATCGAGCGCGAGCAGCACGGCGACAGGTTCGGCTCCTGCACGACGGATGAGTTCGACGGATTCGCGAATCGCCGTGCCGGCCGTGATCACATCGTCGACGATGACCACACGCCCGGCGAGGGGGCGGCCGACCATCTGGCCACCTTCGCCGTGATCCTTCGCCTCTTTGCGATTGAACGCCCAAGGCACATTACGACCCTGTTGTTCGGCGAGGGCGATCGCGGTCGCGGCGACCAGGGGGATGCCCTTGTAGGCCGGGCCAAACAACATGTCGTAGCCCACTCCCGAAGCCTGCAGCGCAGCGGCATAACACTGACCGAGCACGGCGAGCGCTTCGCCGTCGTTGAACAACCCGGCATTGAAGAAGTAGGGGCTTTCTCGTCCCGACTTCAGCGTGAAGCGGCCGAAGCGCAGCGCGGAGCGGGCGAGGGCGAGGTCGATGAATCTGCTTTGATGGGGCTGCATGCCGCTATCATATCGCGGTGCGCGTCATCACCCTGAATGCGAATGGCATACGCTCGGCCGCGGCGAAGGGTGCGTTCGAGTGGTTGCGCGGGCAAGACGCCGATGTCATCTGCCTGCAAGAGACCAAAGCGCAGGAGCCTCAGCTCGCGGGGCACGATGTCGAACTCGCGGGCTACCATCGCTACTTCTTCGATGCCGAAAGGCCGGGCTACTCCGGTACGGCGCTTTACTGCAGACAGAAACCCGAAGAAGTCATTCGCGGTTTCGGCGTCGACGAGTTCGACCGCGAGGGACGTTATCTTGAGGCGCGGTTCGGCACGTTGGCGGTGGTGTCGCTCTATTTGCCTTCCGGCTCTTCGGGGCCCGAACGACAGGCCTCGAAGTTTCGTTTTCTCGAGGCGTTCATGCCGTTTTTGCGTCGGCTGCGGCGTCGCAAGAGCGAGTACATCTTGTGCGGTGATTGGAATATCGCGCACAAAGAAATCGATCTGCGCAACTGGAAGTCGAATCAGAAAAACTCGGGCTTCCTGCCCGAAGAGCGCGCCTGGATGGACGAGCTCCTGGGCGCTGCCGGTTACGTCGACGCTTTTCGTGAGGTGAACGATCAGCCCGACCAGTACACTTGGTGGTCGAACCGCGGCCAGGCGTGGTCAAAGAATGTGGGTTGGCGGATCGATTACCAGATCGTCAGCAAGGGGCTTTCGGGGGCTGCGCGACGAGCACATATCCACAAGGACAGCCGGTTCTCCGATCATGCGCCGCTCACCATCGACTACTCACTATGAATTCCGCAT
The DNA here is from genome assembly GCA_046091005.1 of Gammaproteobacteria bacterium. Classification (GTDB taxonomy): domain Bacteria; phylum Pseudomonadota; class Gammaproteobacteria; order Steroidobacterales; family Steroidobacteraceae; genus UBA964. The sequence continues at coordinate 18,626 of JBJTAV010000171.1, forward strand.
TGCCATGAGTCTGTTGTCCTCCGTTCGCCTCTACCTCGCCCGCGAGGCCTTGGGCGCGTTCTTCGTCGGCGTGTCCTCGGGATTCCCGTACGTCATGATCGGCGCCACGCTGACCACGCGTCTCGCGCAGGATGGCATCGACAAGAAAACC
>JBJTAV010000172.1:0-26652 GCA_046091005.1 Gammaproteobacteria bacterium
TGCCCGCCCGCGAAGGCACGCTGCCGTGGTTCGTTGCCTGCGCCTGGAGACCATTGTGACGGTAAAGATTTCTCGCACCTTCCCCCTCAACGAACATGTCACGAGCTTTATCGACGGTGCGCCGGTTGCCGCCAAACCGAATGGTCACGACATCGAGGTCGTCAATCCGACCACGGAAGAAGTGATCAGTCGCCTGCGCGAGGCCGATGCTGCAGAGGTAGATGCGGCAGTGCTGTCAGCGCGTCTCGCCTTCGATTCCGGTCGCTGGCCGCGCATGGACATCACCGAACGCAAGGACATCCTCTACTCGATCCGCGATCACCTGCGCAAAAACGCCGAGGAACTCGCTTACCTCGAGTGCCTGAACACGGGTCTGCCGCTGCAAAGCGTGGCCGTGCACGTACAACGCATGGCTCGCAACTTCGAATTCTTTGCTGAAGTCGCGAGCACCGTCCATGGTGAAACCTATACGCAAACAGCAGGCTACCTGACCTACGTCACGCGCGAGCCCAAAGGTGTTGCCGGCTGTATTGCGCCTTGGAATGCGCCCCTCGCACTCGCTTCGATGCGTGTTGCAACCTGCATCCCCTGGGGCAACACCTGCGTGCTCAAACCCTCGGAATACACGCCACTGTCGATGCGGCGCATGGTCGAGATCTTTCACGAAGCAGGTCTGCCTCCCGGCGTCGTCAATCTCGTCAATGGTCGCGGCACAGTAACCGGCGATGCACTCGTCAATCATCCGGGTATCGACATGGTCGGCTTCACGGGCGGCACCTCAACGGGTCGCGTAATCGCTGCCACGGCGGGCCGCAACCTGAAACCCGTCGCGCTGGAGCTCGGTGGCAAGTCCGCGAACATTATTTTTGATACGGCTGATGTCGAGCGCGCACTCGATGGTGCCCTCGCCGGCATCTTCGGCAATAACGGCCAGCAATGCCTCGCAGGTTCACGAATTTTGGTGCAGCGCGGCATCGCCGACGCCCTGATCGAACGCTTCGTCGCCCGCGCAAAAGAGATTCGAATCGGCGATCCCATGCTGCCGACGACCGAGATCGGTCCGCTGGCCTTTCGTCAGCACATGGAGCGCGTGCTGTCCTTCGTCGACATCGCCAAAGCTGATGGTGCAACCTTGCTCACGGGCGGTAAGCGCTCGGCGGCCCACGCGAAGGGCTGGTTCATCGAGCCCACGGCCGTCATGGCGCCCGCCAACGATGCCCGAGTTTGCCAGGAAGAAATCTTTGGCCCCTTCGCCACTTTCCTCACCTTCGATACGCTGGATGACGCCATCCGCATCGCCAACGATTCGAAGTTCGGGTTGGTCAATTATGTGTGGTCGGAAGACCTCCACACGGTGATGCGCTGCTCGCGCGAGATCCGCGCTGGCACGGTGTGGGTCAACACGCCGATGATGCGCGAACTGCGCGCGCCTTTTGGCGGCTACAAGGAATCAGGCATTGGTCGCGATGGCCCGCAGGCAAGCCTCGAATTTTTCACGGAACTGAAGGCGACCATCATCCCGATCGACCCGGTGAAGATGCACCGCTACGGCGCGTCTTGAGCGCGGGTTTGCGCGCGGGCCTCTGCAACCCGGGGAACTGATTCGACAGGGTCATGGTCCCGGCCTGCACGTTCTGAATGAAATTGACGAGCACCCCGTTCGGGTCACGCAACGTCATTTCCTTGGACAGCACCTGACGCTCGGCGATCTCGAGCAGGGTTGGCGGGCAAAGAATTCGCAGTTTCAATTTCTTGGCGCCGAGATGCACGGCATCGACATCGGGCGTGTGAAAGACGAGACAGGCTTCACCCGCATTGGCCTGCGCGAGTGATGGCTGACGCAGGCGCGGTGGCGACGGTCGCCGCAGCTCGAACAGCCCGACCATGCCCCAATCGACATCGTCCGATTGCAGGATGACCCAACGCACCGTGCCCGGCGGAACGCCCAGCAACTTGAAAATAGCCGGCACCTCCTTGCCCATCTTGCCCTGCACCCAGACATTGAGCCCGAGCACATCCCGATAGAAGCGCAAAGACTTTTTCATGTCGGTGACGATGATCGCGGTGCGTTTGAGCGGCGTAACGAGTGACATGGGCGACTCCCCTGCGGCGGTGATACTCTGCATCGAGATACTCTGCATCGAGTTGATGCATCAAGACTTATGCTTCGATCTTAACGGAGCCCAACATGATCGAGCCTTGGAACCTCACAGTCGTGCAACCGGCGGTCAAGCCGGTATTCAAAGGCGATGCGCCATTACGGCGCGACGCGCTCCTCGAAAATCTCGAGCGCGCCTGCCAACACGTGCGAACCGCGCAACGTTATTTCCGCAGCAAAGTCGTCGTCTTCCCGGAGTTTTTTCTGCACGGCTTTCAGCCGGGCCGCAGCAACGCGGACTGGATTGAGGCCAGTCTGCGTCTCGACGGTCCGGAACTTGCGCACCTTGGCGCCGCGGCCAAGGCTGCAGGCTGCTACGTCGCCGGCATGATCTATGAAGTACTCGATGAATTCCCCGGTCGCTTCTGGAACACCGCCGTCATTCTTGACCCGCAGGGACAGGTTGCCCTCACCTATCGCAAGCTGTACGCGATGACCGGCAAGACTCGCCCCGGCGATGTCTATGACGAGTACATCCGGCGCTACGGCGGACCGACCTCACTCTTTCCGGTGCTGCGTACGCCGTACGGAAATCTGGGCTGTCTCGTCTGCTACGACATCAACTTTCCGGAAGTCTCGCGCTGCCTTGCCCTCAATGGTGCGGAGATTCTGCTGCACATTTCGAGCGAGGGACGCAGCGGCTATCACTTGCCCGACGGCGGCTGGGAACTTGCGCGTCGCGTACGTGCCTATGAAAACCACGCCTACCTCGCCATGTCGAATTGCGGTCCCAATATCGACGGTGAGGCGCCCGAAGATGTCTCGCACGGCCACTCTCAGGTGATCCACTTCGATGGCAAGGTGCTCAACATGGCCGAATCCGCCGGCGAAACTTTGATCACCGCCGAGATCGATATCGAGGCCTTGCGACGCCGGCGCTCGCGCGCCAGCCTCAATTTTTTGGCAGAACTTTCCACGGGTATTCACGCGCCGATCTACGCTGCGGCACGCCACTGGCCTCTCAACGGCTGGGCCGAAACTCCGGGAACAGGAGTCGCCGAGAATCGCCAAGTCGAGACCGAAGTCATCGCCGATCTCACGCGCCGCGGAGTGCTCGTCGCCCCCACGCGCGTTGAAGTGCCTCTTGCCGGGCGGTTGCCGCAGCAAGAATGAGCCCGCGACGCGATCAACCGCGATGGGTGGGATGGGCGCAGTGCCTGCGCGTGGCGCTCGCTGCGGTGCTCTGGCTGCAGGCACTGCCTGCAGAGGCCGGCGGCATTTTGCGCACCGGTCATCCCGGTGAACCCGACTCCCTCGACCCGCACACCTCGGTGTCCGCACCGGCGCTCATCGTGCAGAACGATTTGTTTGAGAGCCTGCTCACTCTCGATGCGCGCGGTCGACCGGTGCCAGGCGCTGCCCTGCGCTATGCGGTCAGCGCAGACGGGCGCGTGTACACCTTCACGCTACGCAATGGTCTTGTGTATTCGGACGGCAGACCGATCACTGCGGCCGATTTCGTCTGGTCGATTCGCAGGCTTGCCGACCCTGCGACGGCCTCGACCGGTCTTGCGGCCTGGATCGATCTCTTGGAGAACGGGCGCGCCATCCTGCGCGGAGAGAGTTCACCGAATACTTTGGGAGTCGATGCCCCCGACGAACGCACCGTGCGCATTCGCTTGACCGCCGCGGCACCGTGGTTTCCGTCGATCGCCGCCTTCCCCGTGTTTGCTCCCCTGCCTCGCCATGTCATCGAACGCTACGGTCGCGCCTGGACGCGGCCTGAAAACATGGTGGTCAACGGTCCGTTCATGCTCGAGAGCTGGACGCCGGGGCAGTCGGTGAGAGTGCGCAAAAACCCGCGCTTCCACGGCGCTGATAGCGTTCGCCTGGATGGTGTCGAGTACTTCTCGGTCAGCGACCAAAATACGGGGGTGCGGCTTTTTCTGGATGGTCGTCTTGATGCGGTAACGAACTTTCCGCCGGAAAAACTCGATGACCTGCGGCGCACTCGCCCGCGTGAATTGCGGCTCGCGCCCTCGCTGGGCGTGACGGCTTATGTGTTCAACCATCGGTTGCCCAAGTTTCGTGACGCTCGGGTGCGCGAGGCGCTGTCGATCGCCATCGACCGTCGCCTGTTGACAACCAAAATCGTGCGCGCGGGTGATCAACCCGCACTCGGCATCGTCGCACCCTCGATCAGCGCCCTGCCCCGAAGCGGTAGTCCGCGCGACACGGCACAACTTGATCGTGCACGCGATCTGCTGCGCGCTGCGGGATATACCCGTACGCGGCCACTCGACGTCGAACTGCTTTATCACACGAGCGAAGAGCACAAGAAGGTCGCAGTGGCAATCGCCGCGATGTGGCAGGCTGCTGGCGTCCGTGTCGCATTGCGTAACGCAGAACGCCAGGTTGTCGAGGCTGCGACCCGACAAGGCGACTTCGAAATCGTCCGTGCCGCATGGTTTTCACCCTACCCCGATGCGAGCGGATTTTTTGCTTACCTGCGCAAAGGCAGTCCCTCGAACGGCGGCGCCTATGAAAACGCGCAGTTCGAAGACACGCTGGAGCGCACTGCGAGCACCATAGACCCTGTCGAAAGGCGCCGACTGCAGCGCAGCGCCGAGGAAGTGCTGCAGCGCGATCACGCGGTGATTCCGCTTTACCATATTGTCAGCCGAAGACTCGTCGCCCAGCGGGTGATCGGCTGGCAGGATGAAAGCCTCTCGGCAATCAGGCCCGCGCGCTGGTTGGACCTGCGCGTCACCTCTGAAGGAAAATGAAGACCATGATCGATCTGCACACCGTCGCGACCGCCAACGGCTACAAAGCCTCGATCATGCTCGAGGAGGTGGGACTGCCCTATCGAGTCACTTCCTATGATTTGATCAAGGGCGAAAACTTCAAACCTGAACTGCTGGCCATCAATCGCGTCGGGCGTCTGCCGGTCATTGTCGATCACGACGTCGAGGGCGAACCGCTCGCGGTGTATGGCTCGGCAGCCATCCTGCAATACCTCGCCGAAAAAACCGGGCGACTGCTGCCCAAAGAAATACCGGCGCGGACCAAAGTTCAGGAGTGGATAGGCATCATCTCGAGCGACATTGCGCCTGCCTACAGCGGGCAGTTCGTCTTCAACGTCGTGGCACAAGAAAAACAGCCTTGGGCGATTGCGTTCTACGACAGGCTATGTAGCCGCATGGCGCAAACACTCGAAGATCAGCTCGCACTCACGCCCTTTTTGGCGGGTGACGAATACAGCATTGCCGATATTTTGGCGTACCCGGTAGCGACCGTCTCGATGAAGCGCTACCCGGGCCATCTGGATGGACACCCGAACATCGCGCGGTGGGCAGCACAACTCGGTGCACGCTCTGCCGTACAGCGCGGCATGTCCGTGCCCTGAGAACGCGTCGATCAGCCGAGCGACGGCTTGGTGATTCCGACCCAGGCTGCGACCAAAAGCAGTGCCCAAATCGCGAGCACGAAAGGTCGAGTGCGACTGAAGCCACGCGCGATATCGGCTTCGAGTTCGGGCGTTGACCCTTCGGCGAGCGCCCGACGCAAGGCGGGCCCGATCGGCTTGCCGCGCACGCGAATCATGATGCCGCAGAAAATCAGCAACGCGAACAGCAGGAACTTGATGGAGATCCAGTCGGCAAACAGGTGACCGGTACCCCGAAAACCCTGCCACGCATCCCACAACAGCCCTAGTGACAACACCACTCGCCAACTGAGATCGATGCTGCGCAATTTGTCGGCACGCGGTGTGCCCTGGTAGTGGTGAATGGCCCAGACCATCCAGAGCCATCCTGCTGCAATGATCCACAGCACGATCATGCCGACATCGGGCAAGCGCACGACGCCCACTTCGCGGGCCAGCGTGTAGCCCACCGGCAGCATCAGCACGAGGCAGTATCTTGGTACCTGATCGATCCAACCCATGATCCGCACGGCCATGGCACGTGCATCACGCGACAACGTGCCATCACGCACGAAGCGTGCGGAATAAAAGACCCCGAGATCGGCGCCCAACCAGTAGACGAACAACAGCAGGTGCGCGAGTTTGAGCAGGACGTATTCGTTCATGGCAAGCCATTCTACTCAAGGCTTGCCGTAGAATCGCGGCATGGATCACGCCATCTGGGTCTTTGTCCACGTGATGCTGCTCGTGTACTGGCTCGGGGCGGATCTTGGCGTATTTTTGCTCGCCAAGGCCGCCAAACGAGCTGAACTGTCCTTTGCCGAGCGCGCCTTTGCGCTGCACATGGCGGTACGCATCGACCTTGTTCCAAGGCTTTGCTTCACAGTGATGTTTCCGGTGGGCCTGCACGTCACGGCCTCAGGCGGTTTTGCGGTGATTCCCGCCTGGGCCTTCGTCATCGCTTGGCTGGTTTCTTTGGCGTGGATTGCGCTGCTCGTGACTTTGGGGCGCAACGAGGGTAAACCCCTCGCCGCGCGTCTCAACCGCTGGCATCTTGGCTTGCAGGCCGTCTTGCTCGTGATCATCGGGGCCATTGGCGCGTCTTCTTGGCTGGGGCATGGCCCGCTCCCGGGCGGCTGGTTCGCGGCCAAGATCGTGCTGTTTGCGCTCATCTTCGCGATGGGGATCGGCATCGACTTCGCGTTCCGGCCCATCGGCCCCGCTTTCGTGCGGCTGGCTAGCGAGGGCTCGAAGCCCGACATCGAAAACACCATCTCGGTCGCGGTCGATGGCGCCATCCGCTACGTACTCGGGCTCTACGCCCTGCTGATCGCCATCGCTTTTCTCGGCATCACCAAATTTCTTTGAAGAACAGACACCATGCCTATCGCTCGCATCAACAATCACGACATGTATTACGAGGTGCTCGGACAGGGTGACCCAGTACTCTGCATGGGCGGCTGGGGGACGTTCTGCCACGACAATCACCACCATCTTGCGCGCGGGTTGACCGACCGCTACCAGGTGATCATTTTCGATTACCGGGGCATCTGCGACTCCAGCGACGATCTCAGCATTCCCTCGAGCATGGCGCTGCATGCCGACGATGCGATCGGTCTGCTCGATCATCTCGGTCTGCGCAACGTCCACCTCGTCGGTCTGGTCGGTATGGGGGCCTGTGTGGCGCAGGAGATGGCCATCCGCCGTCCCGACCTGGCGCGCAGCATGCTCAACACCGGCGCCTGGTGCGAGGTCGACCCGTTCCTGCGCGATCAACTCGAGATGTTCCGCGAGATTCATCGCGATGCCGGTTTCTTTGCCTTCCAAAAATTGGTGACTCTGCTGTCGTTCACGCCGGAGTACTACATCGAGAATCGCGAGAAACTGCTCGGCCCACAGGGCGGCTGGAAAGAACTCAATGGTCGCTACACCGCCCACTCGCGCCTCGTCGATGCCTGCATCGGCTTCGAATCACGCAGTCGGCTGCATCAGGTCAAATGCCCAACGCTCGTCATTCATGCCGCACTCGATGTGGTGACGAGCCCTCGCACCACCCTACCGATCGAAAAATCGATTCCTGGCGCCGTGGGTGAGACCTGGGATGACCTTGCGCACGTGGTCGCCGGCAAGGCTCAAAAAATTCGGTTTTGCAATCGACTCTTCGACTGGTTGGGCAGCCATTGATCGCCGGAGTCGCCATCGAGTTCATTTTATTTGGCCTGACGCTGGCGTCGGTCGCGCTGTTTCACAAACATACCCTGCAGTGCGCCCTGATCGGGCTCGCCACCATCACGCTCTACAAGCTGACCTTCGCCAATTTTGCTGGCGCTGAGGGCCTCTCGGGTCTTGCTACCCACCTCGGACATGAATGGGTAGTGCTCAGCAATCTCTTTGCCCTGCTCGTGGGCTTCGCCTTGTTGGCACAGCATTTCGAAGACAGTCACCTGCCAGCGCGCCTGCCCCACTATCTGCCCGACGACTGGAAAGGCGGCCTCGTACTCCTTGGCCTCGTATTTGTACTGTCGTCATTTCTCGACAACATTGCCGCCGCCATGATCGGTGGCACCGTTGCCGCCACGGTGTTTCGCAATCGCTTGCACATCGGCTACCTCGCGGCGATCGTCGCCGCCTCGAATGCGGGCGGGTCCGGCAGCGTCATCGGCGACACGACCACTACCATGATGTGGATCGAGGGGATATCGCCGCTCGACGTAGTACACGCCTACGTCGCTGCCATCGCGGCGTTCTGTGTGTTTGCGATCCCGGCTTCGCTGCAGCAGCAGCGATACTCGCCCATCGCGAAGGACGATCTGGAGCATGTGCCGATCGATGGCGCACGTCTCATGATCGTGCTGCTCATCCTGATCGCCGCCGCAGGCACCAACATTTATATCAACCTGCAAATGCCCGAGCGCTCCGAAGCCTTTCCCTTCATTGGCGTTGCAGTTGTCGCCACCGTACTTTTGACGAGTCGATGGCGACGCCCGGACTGGTCACTGGTGCCAGATGCGGCGCGCGGCAGCGTGTTCCTGCTTTCTTTGGTGCTCGCGGCCTCGATGATGCCCGTGGAGCAACTGCCCGCAGCGTCCTGGATCAACACCTTGGAACTCGGCTTTTTGTCGGCCGTCTTCGATAACATCCCGCTCACCAAGCTCGCACTCGATGCAGGCGGCTATGACTGGGGCTTTCTGGCTTACGCGGTCGGCTTCGGGGGCTCGATGATCTGGTTCGGATCGTCGGCGGGCGTGGCCTTGTCCAATCGATTTCCGGAAAGTCGTTCGGCGCTCGCCTGGATCCGTGGTGGTTGGCACGTCATCTTGGGCTACGTGGTCGGCTTTTTCGTATTGCTGCTGACGCTGGGTTGGCATCCGTACCCGCCACACTGATTCAACCGAGATCTTGGCCGCAGATATGTTTGGTCGTCTTGAACCCACCGTGCGCGCCTTGTTGCTCGCGAATCTGCTGATCTTTGCTGCGCAGTGGGTATTGCCGAGCCTGATCGATGATTTCGCGTTGTGGCCCCTCGCCGCGGGCTTTCAACCTTGGCAACTCGTCAGCTACGCCTTTATGCATGGTGGCCTCGCGCATATCGCCTTCAACATGGTAGGTCTGGTGAGCTTTGGTAACGAGCTCGAACAATATTGGGGCTCAAAGCGCCTGCTCACGTTTTACATGGCAAGTGTGATCACCGCCGCGCTGACGCAACTCGCCGTGACCAGTTCGCTCGGCGACATTGCACCCACGGTGGGCGCCTCGGGCGGCATCTACGGGCTATTGCTCGGCTTTGCGATGATGTTCCCGAATCGCAAAGTCATTCCGCTCATTCCGCCGATCCCGATGCCCGCATGGCTATTCGCCGTAATCTTTGCCGGACTCGAGCTTTATCTTGGGGTGACGGGCACGGCCGCGGGGATCGCGCACTTCGCGCATCTTGGCGGCATGATCGGTGGGTGGATCATGATCCGCCGTTGGCGGCGTCGCGACTCCCCCAGATATTGATCTGCTGCCAGCGGGCGCTGCGCCAGCGCCGATACATCGAACTGCCGAGCAACATTGCATAGACCATCAGCGCGATCCAGCCACCGAGTGCGCCGAGCGCGAACTGCGGCAGGCCTTTGATCCACGCCGCCTCGGCGTCAAAGACCAGCGTGTGCGCAAGCGGCACGAACAGCAGCCACGAGAGCACGATCGCCACCGCTGCCGGCACCGTCGTATCCCCGGCCGCACGCAGCGCATTGCTCGAGCCAAAATAAAGCCCATCGAATGCCTGATAACACGCAGCTGGCAACAAAAAAATCAGCGCCATCGACACCACGTCGGCGGCTGACGGATCGGCAGCATTGATGAAGATGGGCAAAAACCAAGGCCCCGTGATGAGCAGCAAGACCGCGATCGACAGCATGAAAATCGAACAGCAGCGCGCAACATAAGTGCCAAGGTGCATCGCCCAGTCACGATCGCCCGCACCGATCGCCTGCCCCACCACCGTCGTGCCGGCTGAGGCCAACCCGAGCGCAGGCATGTAGGCGAGCGAGGTGAGCATCACGACGATCTGGGTTGCGGCGGCACCCACCTTGCCGACCTGCGCCACCATCAACTGCATCAGCGCAACGCCCAAAACATCGGCGCCATACATCACGCCCACCGGCAGCCCGACGGCCAGTTGCCGTCGAATCATTTTGAGTCGCGGTCGCCAGGTCAGACGCGTTCGATAACGTCGCGAAAGCTCGCCGCCCAGGAAAAACCCGATGCCGACCAACAAACCGATGAGCTGCGCGAGGTTTGTGCCCCAGGCGGCGCCCGCCATACCCCAGCCAAGCTCGAACATGAAAAATTGATTGGCGGGCACGTTGGCGAGCGTGGTCACGACCGCAACAATCAGCGTCAGTCGCGTCGCACCAATGCCATTGAAAAAACTGACCAAAGCCCAGCTGATACCGCCGAGAAATGCCCCCGCCAGCCGTGGCTCCCAGTACTCGACCGCGAGCCCGCGGATCACGGGATCGAGATCAAAAAAAGCAAGAATCGGCGCACCGGAGAGAGTGGCGCCTACGAATAGCGGCAGCGCAATCAAGGTGCCCCAGATCGAGTTCCATAGACACTGCGACGCTCTTGCGCGACGACCGGCACCATCCGCCTGTGAAACGAAGGACTGCGTCGCCAGACCGACGCCGCCTAACACCAGAATGGCGCAGGTCATCAGCCAATAAATGGAACCCATCGCCGCCACCGCATCGGTAGAGAGGCGGCCGAGGAACCACGTGTCCGTGAGATTGAGCAGCGCCTGAATGGCGTTGGTCACCATGAGCGGCGCGGCGATCGCGAGCAGAGCCCGCCAATCGACGTGCAGGCGACCCTCACCGTCGCGGCGCGCGACGGGTCGTTGCGGCTCGTTCACGCTCAGGATTCGGCGCTTGCGCGCTCGCCCTCGCCTGCGCGCCCGCCGTCGTTCGCGCGTTCCGCCCGGCCAAACACGCTGCCGAGCCAAAGGGCTACAAAGAGCATCACGGTGCTGACACCGGCGAGCACCCAGGAGACACCCGCCAAACCAAAGCCAGCGACTAGCGGGTAAGTCAGCTGACCGACACTGTCGCCACCGCGCTGCAACAGCGTATCGATGAGACTTTTACTTTTGAACTTGCTTTCGGGGTTGAGCACCGTGAACAGCATTTCGCGTGTGGGCTTGAAAAGACCGTAGTCGACCGCGCGCCGCACCACTTGGGTGGCGATGAGCACCGCGCCTACGGGTATCAGCGCCAAGAGCACCAAAGACCCGATCAGCAACAGCGGCACGAGACCGAGCGCTGCTTTCAGCCCGCCCCGTGAAGCGACCCAACCGACTAGCAGAGTCTGGAACATCAACGACAAGACATTGACGGCGAGATCGATACGCGCAAACAGCGCCGCGCGCTCGTTGAGCGTGGCATAGGCGGCTTCAACATATTCCGCCTGTTCCTGATACATGAATCCACCGAGCACTTGGCCGCAAATGATCAAACTCGCGATGGCGAGCAGATAGGGCGATGTGAACAGACGCTTCAAGTCATCGATGGCTCGGCCACCTACAGGCAACGCGAGGCGCGCCCGCGGATCCACCGCGCCTTCGCTTTTGGCCTCCAAAAACTGCGCACGTCGGCCGAGTATCGTGGCCAGCAACAACACGACGCAGGCCACCAAAATAGTGGGTGTCGGACCGAGTTGTTCGACGAACAAGGCATTGAAAGCAGGACCCGCGATGGCGCCCGCACTGCCGCCGGCGGCGATATAGCCGAACAAACGCTTGGCTGATGCAGAGCGCCAAGCGTCGACCATGACGCTCCAGAATACCGACACGATGAAAAGATTGAGCGAAGTGACCGCGACAAAATAAATCGCCGGCAGCAAGCGCACACCCGGATAGACGGTCATGCCGATCGCGAGCGCTGCAAACAGCGCGACCACGAAGCTGTAGATGGCGGGGAACAGCCAGCGACGCGGCAAGCGCGCCACCACGAACCAATAGACCGGCAGCACCGCCATCATCACGAAGAAGGTGATGTAGAAAAGATTGGCGATCTGATCGCGACCGACCTCGAGCGCAAAAGCTTCACGCAAGCTGCGCAGCATGTAGTAGCCACCGAGCAGCAAAAAATAGGCGCCCGCCGCTGCGAACAGCGCACTACCCTCGCCTGGGGCGATCAACCAGCGCAGGCGCGCACCGGCGCCCGCGACCGGGCCAGTGCTGGCCTCGGAATTGCTCACGGCGTACGCCCGTCGATGACGATGGATTTTTTGAAGTCGCGACCGACGATATAACGCACGCTGCCGATGAGGTCACCGCTCTTCGGCGTGGCGCTGCCGTCTGCGGAGATTTTGGCTGACACCTCGACGGTGTCGTTCGGCGCGAATGACAAGCCCGGCACCATGCTGTCGGCGGCCGTGAGCTCTACCGATACGGGCAGCGTTGCCGGCAAACGCTTGACGGCTAGCGGCGGCCCGGGTCTGCCCGGTGCGCGCACAAACACGAACAAGGTCGAGCTCGGTGCAATCTCGCGCGCCAAGGCAGGCTTGATCGAGACGGCAACGATGATTCGCGGCGTCTCGCTAGTGCTCGTTGCGGACTGCGCGCCGGTCGCAGGCGCGGCGGCAGCAGCGCCCGTCGCGCCCGCAGCGCCCGCCGCCACCGAGGCGCGAAGTTGAGCGACCTGCTCCTGCAAAATATTGCGGATGTTCTCTGGCGGTCCCATCTGCAACATTTTTTCGAAGCGACTGATGGCAAGCGGCGTATCGCCGCGTCTTTGCGCGGCGACGGCTGAGTAGAACAGCGCCTTCTCGGAATTAGGCTCTAGCGTCAGCGCCTGCTCGAAGAGGCGCGCCGCGCGCGGATCAACGCTGCCGTTGGCCTGCATCACCATGGCCTCTGCGAGACCGATCAGTGCCTCGACGTTTCGGCCGCTCTCGAGACGATCTGCTCTTTGGTAGGCGCGCTGTGCGAGCGGCAATTGCCCCAAAGCCGTGTAAGAGCGACCCAACATAAGCCAGCCCTGAACATCGTTGGGCTCGCTCTCCAGGCGTTTGGCGAGCCGACTCACCATGGCAGCAGGACTATCGGCGCTCGTGTCCTCCTGCGGCCAAGTCCACTGGCTGGACCAAACATAGAGCGCAACGGCAGTTGCAGCGAGCAAGAGCGTACTGACCGCAGCGGTCACTCGCGCTCCTTGATCACGCCACAGCGGCCGCAGCAGCCAAAAACCTGCCAGCACACTCAAGCCGACCGCTATCGCGACAAAGATGGCGAAGTCGGACTGGATCACGAGGCACTCCTGCCCGACGAACCCGAATCGCCACTCGTCTCATCGGACAAAGAATTGTCGGTCGGTGCAAGCGCTGCACGCTGACGCACCACTCGCAGCGCCGCGATCAGGCCGATCAACAGCAGCAGCAAAGGCGTCAGCCACAACCAGGCATTTCGGGTCGAAAATTGCGGCCGAAACAAGATGAAATCCCCGTAGCGCTCACGCATGTGGGTACGAATCTCGGCGTCGGTTTTACCTGCAAGCAGCAGCTCGCGGACTTCGCGTCGCAGATCACCCGCGAGCCCCACCGGCGAATCGGCGATCGACTGGTTTTGGCATTGCATGCAGCGCAGCTCATGCGAGAGATCGCGATAGCGTTCTTGCAGGCCTGGGTCTTCGAGTTCAACAGGGTCGATGGCCTGCGCCCGCGGCATGACCATCAGCAGCATCGCCAACAGCATCATCACGATCATCAAAAAAAACCGCGCCGACCAAAGCCCTCTCACGAGCCACCCCCGGCTGAGGCGCGCGGCAGCCTGCCAAGAAATTCGCGACTCCAGATTTGCGAATTGAGCGGCCCGACATGCCGATAGACCACGGTCCCTGTGGCATCCACCAAAAATGTTTCTGGCGCACCATAGACGCCCCAGTCGATGGCCACTCGCCCTTCGCGATCGACCGCAACCACATCGTAGGGATTGCCGAGCTGCTCGAGCCAATCAAGCGCCGCCGAGTCGTCGTCTTTCCAGTTGAGACCCACCACCGGCAGCGCGCGGCTGCGGGCGATCTCGAGCAGGGTGTCATGCTCGTTGCGACATTCGGGACACCAGGTGCCCCAGACATTGAGCACATACCACCGACCGCGCAGCGAGTCGGCGTAAAACTGCTGGTCACTGCCGAGCACAGGCAGCGTGAAGGCAGGCGCGGATTTGCCGATGAGTGCCGAGGGGATGACGGTTTTTTCCGGAGCGCGCTGTATGCCGATGAAAAGTACGGCCACCAATAGCGCGAAGACACCGGCGGGCAACAGGAAGCGCGTCACCCCGCCGACTCCTGTCGGTAGCGGCGATCGGTGGCGGCGATCACGCCGCCAAGAGCCATCAGAAACGCGGCCAACCACACGTAATTGATGAGCGGGCGAACTTGTGCGCGTACGCTCCAGCGTCCGGCACCAAGATCCTCGCCGAGCGCTGCAAAGATATCGCGGGTCAGCTGCATGTCGATGCCGGCCTCGGTCATGACCTGACGCTGTACCCAGTAGTTGCGCTTCTCGGGGTGCAGCAGACCGATCTCGCGCCCATTTTCATAGACGACGATCTCGCCGCGCAGCGCATCGTAGTTGGGCCCCTCGACAGCACGCAGGTCGCGCAGTCGATATTCGAATTCGCCAACCTGCCCTGTCTCGCCAACGGCGAGCGCGAGATCGCGCTCGCGGGTGTAGGACTCGACCGCCGTGATCGAAATCGTGAATAGGCCTAGCGCCGCATGCGCAATCGCCATGCCCACCACCCCTCGACTGAGCGAGAGGCCACGCCGCCAGCGATCGATGGGGTCGACCAGCGCCGACAACATCAGCCAAATACCGAGTGCGAAGCCAATCGGCGTGAGCAACATTGCGCCTTCCCAGGCGCCGAGCACCAGCACGACCGCCACGAGCACGCCCACGACCAAGGTGAGCAGAATGGCTTTTCGACGCTCGCCGAGTCGGCCCTTTTTCCAACTTGAGTGAATGCCTACCGCGGCGAATGCCAGCAAGGGCAAAGTGGGCAGCAGAAAGACCGGATCAAAATATTGTCGGCCCACAGAGAGTGTGCCGAGGCCGAGCGCATCGGAAATGAGGGGCGCCATGGTTCCGGCGAAGACGACGCCTGCGGCCACCACCAGCAAAATATTGTTGAAGAGCAGGAACGACTCACGTGCCGTGAACTCGAAGCCCGCCTCACTGCGCAGCAGCGGTGCCCGCCAGGCATAAAGCGTGAGCGCACCGCCGATGACGATGACCAGGAAAGCGAGAATGAACATGCCGCGCGTCGGGTCGGCTGCGAACGAGTGCACCGAGACCAACACGCCCGACCGCACCAGGAAAGTGCCGAGCAAAGACAGCGAGAACGCGAGTATGGCGAGCAGCAAGGTCCAACTTTTGAAGAGGCCGCGCTTCTCGGTGACGGCGAGCGAGTGAATAAGCGCCGTGCCCACGAGCCAGGGCATGAAAGAGGCGTTTTCGACCGGATCCCAGAACCAGTACCCGCCCCAGCCCAATTCGTAATACGCCCACCAACTGCCGAGTGCGATGCCGATGGACAAAAACGCCCAAGCGACCGTCGTCCATGGCCGCGTCCAGCGCGCCCAGGTTTGATCGAGTCGACCTTCGAGCATGGCCGCACAGGCAAACGCAAAAGCCACGGCAAAACCCACATAGCCTGCATAGAGCATCGGCGGATGCGCGGCGAGCGCCGGGTCTTGCAGCAAAGGATTGAGATCGCGTCCGTCGGGCGCTGCAGGATCGAGACGCAGGAAGGGGTTCGAGGTAAAGAGCGTAAAGGCGTGGAAGCCGAGACTCACGAGACCCAGCACGCCGAGCACGCGCGCCGCAAAACCTGCGGGGAGACTTTTGGAGAGCGCGGCTACGGCGAATGTCCAAGCGACCAGAATCCACGCCCAAAGCAACAACGAACCCTCGTGCGCGCCCCATACCGCAGCGATGCGGTAACCCACGGGCAAAGCCGAGTTCGAATTGGCGGCCACGTATTCGACCGAAAAGTCGTTTTGCACGAAGGCGACGACCAGCACCGCCAAAGCCAGGGTGGTCATCAAAAATTGCACGGTCACCGCCGGACGCACGGTAGCAACCCAGGAGTCGTGATTGCGTGCCGCGCCAATCAGCCCGAAGAAGGCCTGCGCCAGCGAGGCAAGCAGCGCGAGGATCAGAGCGTAGTGCCCGATTTCGGCGATCATGAGGGCGTCACGTCAAGTGCGCGGTGGGCTGGCATGATCGGGATTAACCGGCATGACGCCACCGTGCTTTTCTTTGATGGCACGCGCGACTTCGGGTGGCATGTAGTTCTCGTCGTGCTTGGCGAGGATTTCATCGGCGACGAAAGTGCCGTCTTTGCCGAGGCGGCCATGCGCCACCACACCCTGATTTTCGCGGAACAAATCGGGTACGACCCCGGAATAGACCACCTTCACGTCTTGCTTGAAGTCGGTGACCACGAAACTCATGTCAAGACTGCCTGCCTGCCGATCGACGGTGCCGGGCCTGACCATGCCACCGAGACGAAAACGCTTCTCGATCGGCGCCTCGCCCGCGGCCACCTGCGAAGGATCGAAAAAGAACATCACGTTGTCGCGAAAGGCATTGAGCGCCAGCACGCCCGCGAGCGAAACGCCCGCCAGAATACCGACGACCAAGGTGATGCGACGTTGCCGCGGTGTCATGGGTTACCTCTCATGTTCGGGCGCGCTTTCCATTTCGAGACGGCGCCTCGCCTCTTCGCGTGCGGCTGCATGCGCCCGCCGCGCGGTAATGACATTGACAACCACCGCGAGCAGCGTCACGGCATAGGCCGGCCAAAGAAAAGCGGCATAGCCGCCCATGGCAAAGAATTCGCTCACTGCAGCGCCTCCTTGACCCAACTCGCGCTGTGCTCACGGCGCAGAATCTCGGCTCGCAGTCGCACCAGCATCACAGCTGCAAAATAGAGCGTGAAGCCGAGCAGCATCATCAGCAGCGGCGCCAGCATGTCCATCGGCATCGAGGGCCGATCCATTTTCATGACGGAAGGCGCTTGGTGGATGGAGTTCCACCATTCGACCGAATAACGAATGATGGGAATGTTGATGACGCCGACGATGGCCAACACCGCCGAGGCGCGATCAGCGCGGCCGAGATCGTCGATGCCCGATCTCAAGCCCATGTACCCCAAATACAAGAACAGCAGCACCAACTGCGCGGTAAGCCGCGGGTCCCACACCCAGTAGGTGCCCCACATCGGCTTGCCCCAGAGCATGCCGGTGATCAATGACACCACGGTGAACCAGGCACCGATGCCGGCGCAACTGGCCGCGGCGGCATGCGCGACCTTCATGCGCCAGATCAGACCAATGGCAGCGGCCGTCGCCATGACGCCGTAGATCATGACCGAGAGCCACGCCGAGGGCGCATGCACGTAGATGATGCGGAAGCCATCGCCCTGCTGATAGTCGGGCGGCGCCAACACGAGGCCGGCGTAAAGCGCAGCGATGATCAACAGCCCGGCCGGCCAACCGAACCACGGCGCGAGCGATCCTGCGATCCGATAAATGTGCGGCGGTGAGCCGAACTTATGAAACCAGGTCCAATTCATCTGTCCCCTTCACTCCACGCCTATGCGTACTGCCGCGGCCGCAGCGAGCGGCGCCAAAGTCGCCCCGAGCACTGCGAGCGAGGCCAGCAAGTACAACGGCCCTGTCAGACTTTCGCCGGCGATCGCGAGTTCCGTCGCGCGCGCGCCGAAAATCAACACCGGCACCGCAAGCGGCAGCGTCAGCAGCGACAACAGCACCCCGCCCCGCCGCACACCCAAGGTCAAACCCGCACCGACGGCACCGATCAAGCTGAGTGTCACGCTACCGAGCGCCAACGATGAGAGTATGCCGGGCATCGCTGCGACAGGCACGCCCAAAGCGATACCGAGGATCGGCGCCATGAGGGTCAGCGGCAGACCGGTCAGCAACCAGTGCGACAGAGTTTTGGCCGCGATCAGCCCGACCAACGGCTGACCGCAAATCAAAAACTGTTCGAGGGTGCCATCGGCCGCGTCCTCACGAAACAGCGACTCGAGGGCCAGCATCGAGGCCAGCAAGGCACCGACCCAGAGCACGCCGGGTGCAATCGCCCGCAGTTTTTCCAGTTCTGGCGTATAGCCGAGCGGGAACAGCAAAGTGACCACGGCAAAGAATGCGAGCGGCTGCAGCAACTGACCGGGCCGGCGGACTGCAAGACGCAGGTCACGGTTCAATACTTTGAATGCCGCAGCGAGAGCGCCTGTGCGAACCCCGAATGGCAGGTTTTCGGGCGCGCTCATGGCTGCGCCCCCAGTTCGAGCTCAATCCGCGCTGCGGCCACAAGCCCAAGATCTTGATGGGTGGCGGCGATGACCGCCCCGCCGCGCGCGAGTTGCTCGCTGATCAGCTCGCCGATCAGCGCCTGCCCGGCTGCATCGAGGTTGGTGGAGGGCTCATCGAGTAACCAGAGGCCGGTGCCACTCAGCAGCAGACTGGCGAGCGCGATTCGTCGGCGTTGGCCTGCGGAGAGCGTGCGCACCAATCGATCGGCAAATTTTTGAGCACCCACCCTCGCGATCGCAGCGCTGATCTCGGCGGGGTCCCGCGAACACCGCAGGCCCACCGAAAAGCGGATGTTTTCGATCCCCGTCAGGTCGGCCTTGAGAGCCGCGTCGTGCCCAAGGTAGGAAAGATCGCTGTGATAGAGCGCATCGCGCGGCGAGACCGCACGGCCGCGCCAATGCAGCTCGAGGCTTTCGGGTTCCAACAAACCCGCCAAAACCCGCAGCAAAGTGGTCTTGCCGGCGCCATTTGCTCCCGTCACCTGCAGACACCGCTGCGCCGGCAGCGCCAAAGCGAGACCTCGCAAAAGGTATCGCTCACCGCGAAAAACATGGAGATTTTTTACCGACAGCTCAAGCATTTAGCGATCTTTTCTAAACCGATGACGCAACCGCTGCGGCGCCGTTCATCCCTGCCATCGGTAACCGCGATGCAAGCCTAGCACAGGCCTCGTAGCCTACACTTACGGGGTCGGTGCCCCGGTGGCGAAACCCGGTAGACGCAGCAGACTTAAAATCTGCTGGCCGCAAGGCCGTGCCGGTTCAAATCCGGCCCGGGGCACCACACTTGAACTTGTATCCACGAGTCAGATCGACGCAGCGGCGTGCGCCGGAGCGGCGCGAGGGAGAGCACCATGGTCAGGATGATCGAAGCGATGCCACCCTTCAGGCGGGCGTTTGCACTTGCCGCCGCCTGCACGGCGCTGCTCTTGCTCGGCGCGTGCACGCGCAGTACCCAAGCGGATGCCCCGGTGTCAGAGCCCACCTCGGTTCGCAAGATCGACACCGGTGAGCTCGTCGGCTTCACCAACCCCGCTGGCGGCCACAGCTGGCTCGGCATCCCTTACGCCGCAGCGCCCGTGGGCGTGCTGCGCTGGCGGGCCCCGCGGCCCGCAGCAGCCTGGAGCGGCCGTCGTGAGGCGCTGACCGCAGGCAATGCCTGCATCCAATACGGTTCCCTGCTCGCGGGCGTCGGCAAGCCCGGCAGTCGTGAGGGGAGCGAGGACTGCCTGTATCTCAACGTCTACGCGCCGAAGCTTGCCCCCGCGGATCTGGCGGACGCCCGCCTACCCGTGGTGGTGTGGATTCACGGCGGCGGCAATACCTCGGGTCATGCCGCTTTCTACAACGGTCAGATGCTCGCCGAGCGTGAGCGCGTTCTCGTGGTGATGATCAACTATCGGCTCGGGCCTTTCGGCTGGTTCGTCCCACCGGAGAACCCGCGCCTCGCGGCCGCCACCGATGACCCGGACTTGTCCGGCAATTCCGGCAACCTCGATGTGCTTGCGGCACTGCGTTGGGTACGCACCAATGCCATGGGTTTTGGTGGCAATCCGAACAATGTCACGGTGGTCGGCGAGTCGGCCGGCGGCACCAACGCGGTCGCCCTGCTCGTCACGCCCGCCGCCGAGGGGCTCTTTCATCGCCTGATCGTGCAGAGCATGGGATTCGGCTTCGCCCGCACACCCACCGCCGATTCAGCGGCGAGCCCGGAGCAGATTTTGCGTCGTCTGCTCATCGACAGCGGCAAAGCCGCCGACGCCAGCGCCGCAAATGCACTCGCCGACAAGATGTCGCCCACAGAGCAAAGTCGTTTTCTGCGTTCGCTCGACCCGTGGATCGTTTATGGTGCCTATCGCAGCACTGGCGGCGATCTCGATCGCATTCCCTCGGTCTTCCAAGACGGTAGCGTGATTCGCGCAGGCGATCTGCGCGAGTTACTCGCTGACCCCGCCACGCACATCGACGTGCCGACGATCCTCGGCACCAATCGCGATGAGTCCAAGATTTTCATGGCCTTCGACGAGCGACTCGTGCGCAGAGCGGCCGGCCTGCCCTACACGCTACGCGACGCCGAGGCCTACGATCGCGAAGCGCGGTACCGTTCGTTGGTATGGAAGGCCGACGCGGTCGACTCTGTCGCCAATCTCCTGGCGCGCCATGGCGCACCAGCTTGGGCTTATCGCTGGGATTGGGACGAACAGGGCAAGGCTTTCGGATTCGTCGATCTCTCGCGCATCGTCGGTGCGGCACATGGGCTCGAGATCCCCTTCGTGTTCGGTTTCTTTGATGTGGGGTCTCTGGGCTCGCTGATCTACAACGACGACAACGCCGCCGCACGCCTTGCCCTCAGCGAACGCATGATGGCCTACTGGGCAGGCTTCGCGCGCAACGGGGACCCGGGTCGCGGCAGCGACGGCCAGGGCATAGAGTGGACACCGTGGGCGGACGATGCACAGACGCCGCGCATGATCGTGTTCGACACCCCGAGCGATGGCGGTATTCGCATGGTGCCTAGCGATGTGTCGCGCGACGCCGTGCTCGCACAAATGGAGCGCGAAGCGCTGCCGGTCGCGCAGCGCTGCGCCTTGTTCCGGGCGACTTTTCGCAATCGCAGCGACGACTGGGCCGAGAGCGCTTGGCAACGCTTTGGCGATGGCGGCTGCGTCGGCGCACGGCTCGCCGCGCCCTGAGGAGCCAGTCGGTAACAGAATCGGTCGGTTACTGACTCACTCGGTAGATCACACCGGCGTAGTCATCCGAGACATAGACGCTGCCGTCCGCCGACTCGGCCACATCGACTGGTCGACCGATGAGTCCGGCGGAGCCGCGAAACCCGGCCAGAAAATCGCGCTCCTCGATGCTGCCGTCTGCAGCGAAGTGCAGCGACACCACTTTGTACCCATCGGGCGTACTGCGATTCCACGAGCCGTGCAGCGCCACGAGCGCCACACGTTCATAGCTTGCAGGACGACCCGCGTAGCGTAAAAAACGGACTCCGAGCGGTGCGTTGTGGGCACGAAACTCGTGTGCCGGTGGACGCGCCGTGGAGATCAAAGATGGATTGCCGCCCCCGAATTCGGGATCGATGACCTTGCGTCCGTGCACGTAGGGCCAGCCGTAAAACCCGCCCGGTTCAATGCGATTGAGTTCGTCGGCGGGGATATCATCGCCCAGCAAATCACGGCTGTTTTCGGTGGCGTAAAGCGCGCCATCCCAAGGAGCCCAATCAAAGCCGTAGGGATTTCGCGTGCCTGTGGCAATGATTTCGCTACCGCTGCCATCGAGCGCGAAACGCATCACCGTGGCGCGGCGCGGGTCTTTTTCGATGCACACATTGCAGGTCGAGCCCTGCCCGAGATAGAGAAACCCGTCGGGACCCACGCGTGCGGTCTTGCGCCAATGCGCGCCATCGGCGGTGAGCCCGGTGACGAGCGGCTGCAGGCTGCCGCGGACCTGGCGCGCCGCGGCGTCGAAGGGTACCCGCGACACCCGCGTGGCCTCGGCGATGTACAGCCAACCGTCGTCCAAATCGACGCCATTCGGTCGATCGAGACCCGAAAACAGCGTCTGCCGGCCATCCGAACGACCATCGCCATCGCGATCGCCATGCAGCAAGACCACGAGCCCGCCCCGGGGCTGCGACAGGATCAGATCACCGTTCGCTGTTGGCACCATCAATCTTGCGCTCGGCAAGTCTTGCGCCCACAGCGCAACTTTGAACCCCGGGGGCGCGCGAAGTTGCTCGGCAATCATGGCGGCGCTCGGCGGCTCAACGCCCTCCTCGCGAATCATGCGCCAGAGCATGGTCCGGTCGGAGATGGCTATACCGCCGAGGAAAAACAGCCAGACGAACCCCGCCATCGCGACCGTCGCGAGGCCGAGGGCGCAATACAGCACAACGCGCACCCAGCGCGGCCAACGTCCTGACATGACTGCTCTCCTGCCGTAACCCGTGGTGGTCGCCCGTCGCAGTATCCCGCAAGGCGGCGTCGCTCGGTAGAATCACGCCATGAAAAACCCAGCACGCGCTCCGCTCATCGCTTTGGCGGGCACCCTCGCCGTCGCTCTCGTCATCACACTGACCGCCGAAACGGCGCAGGCCAAAGGGATGCCAGGCGACCCGGACAAACTCTTTGCGCAACTCGACACGATGTTGCCGACCCCGGGTGTGACCCGGGCCGCATCGGGCGCACCGGGCGCGCAGTATTGGCAGCAGCGCGCCGATTACCGCATTCGCGTCGCGCTCGACGAAAAGCGTCATCGACTGACGGCGAAGCAGTCCATCACCTACATGAACCGCTCGCCCGACACACTCAACTACATCTGGCTGCAGCTCGATCAAAATATTTTTAAAGATGATTCGATCTCGCGTCGCTCCGAGGTCGCTGCCAATTCAGGCACGCGTCGCGACTCGGTCGGCGCCGGTGACAGCCTGAGCTTTGCCGCCATGCGCCGCCATCAGGCTTTCGAGGACCGTGAGTACGGCTATGAAATGGGCGAAGTCCGTGACGCGTCGGGTCGCGTGCTGCGTACCACAGTCAACGACACCATGATGCGCATCGATTTGCCGACGCCGCTGCGCCCGGGCACCAGCATCGAGATCAACTTCGAATGGGGCGCGAATATTGTGGATGAGGCCGCGATCGGGGCCCGCGGTGGTTACGAGTACTTCCCGAAGAACGAGACCTATCAGTATTTTTTGGCGCAGTGGTTTCCGCGCCTCGTTGCCTACACCGACTACACCGGCTGGCAGCACAAGCAGTTTCTCGGTCGCGGCGAATTCACCCTGGAATTCGGCGACTACGATATCGAGCTGACAGTGCCCGCCGATCACATCGTCGCCTCCACTGGGGTGTTGCAGAACCCCGCTGAGGTACTCACGGCACAGCAACGCGCGCGCCTCAAGCAGGCCGAAACCGCCAAGAAACCGGTATTCGTGGTGACGCCCGAAGAAGCGCTCGCCAATGAAAAGGAAGGCACCTCGGCCACCCGCACCTGGCGCTTCAAGGCCGGGAATGTGCGCGACTTTGCCTGGGCAAGCTCGCGCAAATACATCTGGGATGCGATGGGCTATCAGCAAAAAGATACCCAGCGCCCCTTCGTGATGGCGATGTCGTTCTACCCCAACGAGGGCGAACCGATCTGGTCAAAATATTCGACCCACGCCGTCATCCACACGATGGAGGTGTACTCGCGCTTCTCGTTCCCCTACCCCTACCCGGTTGCCATCTCGGTCAACTCCTGGGAACGCGGTGGCATGGAATACCCGATGATCACGTTCAACGGGTATCGACCGACGGCCGATGAAAAAAGCGGCAAGCTCACTTACTCTCGCAACACCAAGTACGGGCTGATCGGCGTGATCATCCATGAGGTGGGTCATATCTACTTCCCGATGATCGTCAATTCGGACGAGCGACAGTGGACCTGGATGGATGAAGGTCTCAACACCTTCCTCGAATACATTGCCGAACTCGAGTGGGAAGAAAACTTCCCGACCTTCGGCGACAAGACCAATGTGCTCGACTTCATCACCGACTACATGCAGTCGCAGGATCAAGTGCCGATCATGACCAACTCGGACACGATCGTGCAGTTCGGTCCGAATGCCTACTCGAAGCCTGCCGCGGCTCTCTCGGTGCTGCGTGAGGCCGTCATGGGCCGTGAACTCTTCGATCACGCATTCCGCGAGTACGCCAATCGTTGGAAGTTCAAGCGACCGACCCCCGCGGATTTCTTCCGAACCATGGAAGATGCCTCGGGCGTCGATCTCGATTGGTTCTGGCGCGGTTGGTTCTACGGCACCGACCACGTCGATGTGGCGGTCGGCGATATCCGCGAGTACCAGGTCTCGACGCAGGACCCGGACGTCGAGTTCCCGCTCAAGCGCAAAGAATTCGCGGCCGATTGGCCCGAGTCTTACTCGCAGCGCCTGAACCGCAGCGAGGGTCGCCAGACTCGCGTTGATCGCTACCCCGAGCTCAAAGATTTCTACAACGAAAACGACGCTTTCGTCGCGACCAACAAGGATCGCAACGAGTACAAGGATTTCCGCGAAAAACTGCGCGACTGGGAGCGCAAAGTGTTCGAGCGCGCGATCAAGGCGGGCGAATACGTTTATTTCGTCGACTTTCGCAACCTCGGCGGCTTGGTGACACCCCTGCCGCTGACACTCACCTACGCCGACGGTAGCACCGAGGACTACAACATCCCGGCGGAGATCTGGCGCTATAACGCCATCGAGATCACCAAGCTCTTCGTGCGCAACAAGCGACTGGTCAGCGTCGAGCTCGATCGCAACCATCTCATTGCCGATGCGGACAAGACCAACAACATTACGCCGCGGCGCATCGAACAGAGCCGCATCGAACTCTTCAAGGGCCGCGACCGCGATCGTAACCAGATGCTCGACGCACTGGCCGAGTTGAAGGGCGAGCCGAAAGCCGAGAAGCCTGCTGACACCAAAGATCTGCCGCTTCAACCCGCAGCGAAGTGAGCAGGGTTGATCGTCGCCGCCGCCGGGTGCTGCAACTTGCAGCACTCGGTGGCGTCTTGTTGAGCGCAACGCTCGCGAGCTTTCCCGCCCTCGCGCATCGCACGCATGTGTCCTTGACTCGCGTGACACCCAATCTCCGCGCAGGTCGCTGGGAGATCATCCACGCTGTTCACTATCACGATGCCTTGAAACTGCTCGCTGCGCGCGGCGTGAGTGACGAGGTGCAACCCGCCTCGATGGCGGGTCGCGCGCGTATCGCGCTGGAAATCGAGCGGGGATTTCGTTGGCACGCCGACGATGGCAGCCTGTTGCAGCCCGTCACCGTAGGCGCCGAACTCGACGGCGACAACGTACTCGTCTATCAGGAACTGCCAGCCCCTCAAAAATCAGGGAAGGTGTCGGTCGAATCGAACTTCCTGCACGACGTGTTCGATGATCAGCTCAATAACGTCAGCCTCGAATTCGACAAACCCTTTGTGGTGCTGAAACTCTCCAAAGCCAAGCCGAGGGGAGAGTTCGAATGGCGACAGCCGGGTCGAGTGTCGACTCAGGACTCGCGCCGCGCGAAATAAAACCACTCGTGACCGGGCACCGCAAGGCGGCTCGGAAACATGATGCAGCCCGCAGACTCGGCCCGGAGCTCGCGGCCATCATGCCGTCTCGCGACCAGCTGGCCCGGAGCGACCGGAGAGAAGCTCGACCAGTCACTGACGAAGCTGTCTGCAGCATGTTCGCGATCGATGACGTCGGTCAGACGCAGCACTTCAGGCGCAGCAGAAACCGGCTGGCCGCCAAGACTGTGCTGATCGAGCAGCCCCAAAAAATTGAGCGCATGGTCGATGGCTCGAGCCGCGACCTCGACAGCCTCGGGGTCGTCGTGTTGTCCACACTCGAGCGTGACACCGTAGCCGCCGCAACTGCGCATGTACTCGGTGGTACCCACGCCGTACCCCGCATCGAGCAGACCCGGGTCGTCAAGTTGCAGGCCTTCACGACGCCGCCGCGCCACGCCTGCCTCATAGACCTCCATCCAGCCCGTGACGAAGCGCTGCGGCCCGAGCGTACGCGCAAAGCGCCATTCGGTGCTCTGCGGGTCGGTGCCACCCACCATCACGAAAGGCGCCGCGGGAGCCGTGAAGGAATGCAGATCAAGCAGCACGTCATGCTCGGCGAGCAGCCCGCACAGCACATTACCCACTCTGTCCTCGAAATCACGGGTGATTTCTTTGGGACGCAGATTACGGTTGAGATTTCGCTCGCCCATGCGCGTGCCGCGACGATAAGCCAAGGGGTTGGTCACGGGCACAAAGGTGACGCTGCCACGACCCAAGGCGCGTTCACCTTCGTCAAAGGAGCGGATGACGCGCAGAATGGCGCGCGTGCCACAGGTTTCGTTGCCGTGCACGGCGCCAAGCACCAAAAGTCGCGGTCCGCTCGCGAGACCCATGTAGCGATGCAGGCGCAGACTCGTCGGAATGTCGCTCATGAATCTGCGCGGCGCCCAATCAACAAGCGAGTGCTCAACTCACCCAAGCCCTTGCACTCGACAACGCCGCCCGACTCGAGGAGGTACTTGCCCTCAAGCAGTTTTGCCGTGTCTTCGGATACTTGAATGCGCCCCGCCGGTGCGGTCGACTCCATGCGACTCGCAGCGTTCACTGTCAAACCCCAAAGATCATACGCAAACTTCGTAAAGCCGATCACGCCCGCGACTACTGGCCCCGAGTTGATGCCGATCCGCAAAC
>JBJTAV010000173.1:0-33486 GCA_046091005.1 Gammaproteobacteria bacterium
TACAGGCGCACAGCGTTGATTCCGGTGACCCCGGACTGCATCTGAAATTGGCTGTAGTGAATGCCGGGTTCGTAATCGGTGAAGAGTTGCGCGAGCACCGGCGCCGTACGTCGCCAATCCAGCCACAGGTGATAACTGGCAAATGACACGAGCAGCGCACGCATGCGAAAGGTGATCCAACCATTCGCCTGCAAGGAGCGCATGCAAGCATCGATGAGCGGATAGCCGGTCCGTCCCTCACGCCACGCATCAAAAAAATCAGCGCGAAACTCGTTCTCGCGCATGCCCTCGAACGCAGGGTGCATGCAGCGGAACTCGATCGCGGGCTGCTGCTCCAGCTTTTGCACGAAATGACAACGCCAGGCGAGTCGTGATCGAAAAGCCTGCAGCTGGCGCGCCCAATCGGCGCTGGCCGGGTCGGGCTCGTCGGCGAGCCGCGTTTGGCGTGCTGCGGCCGCCTGATCGATCTCGCGCACCGACAGCGTTCCGTAGGCGATATGTGCACTCAGGCGCGAGCAGTGGCGGGCCGAGATCCCGGGTTTCGAGATGGTCCGCATGTAACGACGGGAGCGCGACTGCAGAAAACTCTCGAGTACGGCGAGGCCCTCGCGCCGGCCTCCGGTTTGCACGCGCCCTGCTGAGACCATGCCCGCGATCGGCTCTTCGAGCGCGGCGAGACTTCGCTCGTTTGCCATCTTGTCGTGAGCCATGGCAAAGAAACGGATATCGTTTGGGGCTGCGTCGATCGGGGCGAGCATCACGGCATTACGCGCCGCCGCCCAGCCGTCGCGATGTCGCAGGCGTCGTACGACGCCATTCGCCGGCAGTTCCTGCCAGGGGACTCCCTCGGCGCGACACCATGACGCGACTTCGAGATCGCGCGCGAAGGTCCAGGCGTTGCCGGTCTCTTCATGCGACCAAAGTTCAAAGGGGCCGACACGACTTTTGAGCTGACGGAGGACTTCGATGATCTCGCCGCGCTCGACCTGGAGCGCGCCGCCGAGTGATCGCAAGGCGGCTTGCAGGTCGCGGAGTGAACTTTGAATGAACTGCCAGTGTCGGCAGGAGCTGTCGGCTTGTGTCCAGAGCTTGGGTTCAACGACGTACAGGGGCAAAACGGCTCCGCGCGCGGCGGCTGCGAGCAGCGGCGCGTGGTCGTGGATGCGCAGGTCGCGCTTGAACCAGACAACTTGAGGGGGCATCGGCGAGTGCCGATTCTCCATGGTTACGCTTCGACATGAAACTGCCTGTTCATGTCTCTCGTGGCCGGCTCATGTGGCACTGTCGTAGACTCGGCGCAGCAAACCAATTCGGGGGGTGGATCATGTTGGGATTGATGCAGGATCAACCGCTATTGATTTCGCGGTTCATCGATTTTGCGGCACGGCATCACGGCGATGTCGAAATGGTGTCGCGACGAGTCGAAGGCGATATTCACCGCTACACCTACCGCGACGCGCAGCGCCGCTCCAAACAATTGGCCAAAGCCATCGATGCCGAGGGTCTCGCGCAGTCGGCCCGCGTCGCCACCTTGGCTTGGAATGGCTATCGGCATTTTGAACTTTATTTTGGGGTGAGTGGCAGCGGTCGCGTCGTGCATACGATCAACCCACGCCTGAAGCCCGAACAGATTGCCTGGATCACCAACGACGCTGCGGACGAAATTTTTTGCTTCGACATGACCTTCCTGCCGCTCGTGAAGGCCATTGCGGCCCATTGCCGCACGGTGCGGCGCTGGGTTGCGCTATGCGAGGCCGATGCCTTGCCGGCCGACACGGGTATTCCGGGGCTCGTGAGTTACGAAGCCTGGATCGGCGCGCAAGATTCCGTTTACGAGTGGCCGGAGTTCGACGAGCGCCTCGCGGCTGCTCTCTGCTACACGAGCGGCACCACCGGCGATCCGAAGGGCGTGCTCTACAGCCACCGCTCGACGACCTTGCATGCCTACGCGGGTGCGCTGCCCGATGCCACCGGTCTTTCGTCGCGCGACTGCACCTTGCCCGTGGTCCCCATGTTTCATGTCAACGCTTGGGGTGTGCCGTATGCCGCCGCCATGACGGGCGCAAAAGTCGTTTGGCCGGGTCCTGCGCTCGATGGCAAGTCGGTCTACGAGCTGATGGAGAGCGAGGGCGTCACGTGCTCCGCGGGCGTGCCGACGGTTTGGCTGGCGTTGCTCAATCATTTGCATGCCGAGGGCAAACGATTCAGCACCTTGAAGCGCACCAGCGTCGGTGGCTCGGCTTGTCCGCCGGCGATGATCGAAGCCTTCCATCAGCTTGGGGTCGAGGTTTTGCATGGCTGGGGCATGACCGAGATGTCGCCCCTCGGCACGGTGTGCCGACTCAAAGGCAAACAACTGTCGCTGCCTTGGAGCGAGCAGTTGCCCATCTTGGCGACCCAAGGTCGCGCTGTGTATGGCGTCGACATGAAGATCGTCGATCCGCAGGGCAAAGAATTACCCTGGGATGGCAAGAGTGCCGGCGATCTGCTCGTGCGCGGGCCGTGGATCGTCTCGCACTACTTCAAGCACGAACATGAAAAACTTTTGATCGATGGCTGGTTTCATACCGGCGATGTGGCGAACATAGATCCCGACGGATTTCTGCAGATTACCGATCGCAGCAAGGATGTCATCAAGTCGGGCGGCGAGTGGATCAGCTCGATCGAAGTCGAGAACATCGCGATGGCGCATCCTGCGATCGCCATGGCGGCCTGCATCGCCATGCCGCATGAGAAATGGGCCGAGCGACCGCTGCTGGTCGTCGTCAAAAAGCCGGGTGTCGAGGTGGTGCGCGACGAGCTGCTCGCTTTCTACGAAGGCAAGGTTGCCAAGTGGCAGATTCCCGATGATGTGGTCTTCGTCGACAGCATTCCGCTCGGCGCAACCGGCAAGATGCAGAAGAACCTGTTGCGCGAACGCTTCCGCGACCACCGGCTACAAGCTTGAGCTCGACGCTCGCGCTCAAAATAATCCTGGTGCCGGTACTGATTGGCGGTATCACGCTCGCGGGTCGGCGGTGGGGCCAGGGGTTTGCAGGATGGCTCGGCAGTTTCCCGATCGTTGCCGGTCCCGTGCTTTTCATCTTGGCGCTGGAGAACGGCAACGTGTTCGGTGCGGGCGCGGCGCGCGCCGCGCTCGCGGGTGTGGCGCCATCGATGGTGTTCTACGTCGTCTACACGCAGCTCGCGCGTCGAGCGCGTTGGCCGGCGGTCGTTGTGGCCAGTTTGCTGGCATGGCTCGCAACCGCAGCAGTGCTGTTCGCCGCGGCTTTGCCACTTTGGGTTGCCGCGGCGGTCACGGCTGTGGCGCTTTATGCGGCGCCCCGACTGATGCCGATGGTGTCGAGCGTTAACGCACAACGCCCGCATACGCTCGAGTTACCTGCACGGATGCTGACCGGTGCTATCGTTACGCTCTGCAGCAGCGAGCTTGGGCGACTTGGGGGTTCTTCTTTGAGCGGATATGCAGCACTCTTTCCCTCGATCGGTCTTGTGGTCGCAGCCTTCAATCATGCGCATTCGAGTGCCGACGCGGCCACCTTGTTTTTGCGCGGCATGACCCGCGGCATGTGGTCGGTCGCGGCATTTTGTCTGGCACTGTCGTTTGCGCTTGAGCAGTTCTCGCTAGCCGTGGCCTTTGCGCTGGCGATTTTGGTCGCGCTTGTCACGCATGCGGCTTTTCGTCCGCAGCGCGCTGCGACACTTCGCAGTCCGCTGCTGGTCACCCTGGTGGTTGCCGTCTCGAGCGGACTTTTGACCGGTTGCGCGACATCCGGCGGTGTATCGAGCGTGCGCGAGGTCAATCGGCAGCTGGCCAACTTCACTGCCGAAAATCTCGAACTCGCGACCGACGCCGACACGTTGCGCACACGTCGTGAAGGGCTCAATTCTTTGCTTGCGGCACCGCTCTCTCAGGATGCTGCGGTTCGGGTTGCGCTGCTCGGTAGTCCGTCACTGCAAGCACTGCTCGCCAGCAAATCTGCGGCGATTGCGAGTGCTGCGCGCGAAGGCCGCATCGGCAATCCCGTGCTCAACTACGAGCGGGTCCGTCACGGCAGCGAGATCGAAATTGGCCGATTGCTGAGCTTCGGTTTGCTTGAGCTACTCACCTTGCCGCAGCGGCAGCGCGTGGCTACTGCGGCCGTCGAGGCCGCGGAGATCGAACTCGCGATCACGGTCATCGATGAAGTCACTCGGGTTCGACAGGCTTGGGTGCGTGCGGTGGCTGCCGAGCAGCGGCAGCGTTATGCCGCGCGAGTGCTTGAGAGCGCGGCGGCCAGTGCCGAACTGGCGCGGCGCATGGAGGCCGCAGGCAACTTCAATAAAATGTCGCGGGCACGCCAGCAGGCCTTTGAGGCCGATGCGCGTACTCAGGCCGTGCTTGCGCGGCAGCAGGCCAGCAGCACTCGCGAGGAGCTGGTTCGGGCGCTGGGGCTCGACGACGACTATGCCCAGCGTCTGCAACTGCCCGAGCGCCTGCCGGAGATACCGCAGCAGTCGCTTTCGGCAGACGCCGCGGGCGCACGGCTGAATGTCGAGCGTGTTGACGTCAAACTTGCCGAGTCGCAATGGCGTGCTGCCGCTGCACGTCGCGGACTCGGCAAGGTGACCACGCTGACTGACATCGAGCTGGGTTTGCGGGGTGCCCCGGAGGCTCGCGGGTACGAGATCGACGTGCGGCTACCTCTCTTTGATGCCGGCGAGCTCGATCGTCGGGCGCTCGATGGCGACACCCTGGCCGCAGCCGGCCATCTCGAAGCGACGCTGCGTGCCGCAGGTTCGCACTTGCGGGAGAGTTATTCGGCCTACCTGGCTGCCTACGATATCGCCCGTCACCATCGTGACGAGCTCGTGCCGCTGCGCAAGACCATCGCCGAAGAAAGCTTGCTGCGCTACAACGGCATGATCATCGGCGTCTTTGAACTGCTGGCCGATGCGCGGGAGCAGATCACGACGGTCATGGCGGCCATCGACGCAGAGCAGCAGTTCTGGCTTGCCGAGGCAGCACTTCAGTCGGCTTTTGCGGGGCGGCCCGCAGCGTCGGTGGCGCTGGGTGTCGCCGCTACGAAGCCTGCCGACGCGGCAGGCGGATATTGATCAGGAATACCAGGCCATGAAATCACGGCGTCAATTTTTTCGGGCAGCGGGCGTAGCGGGTGTTGCCGCGGCCGCTGCATCGGTGGGTCGTGCAGCGCTCGCCGCATTGCCGGAACCCGTGATTGAAACGGCGGCCGTCACGCGACCGCCCTTGCAGCCCTCGCGTGGCCGGCCCTACAACCCGGTGGTGACGCTCAACGGTTGGACCTTGCCATTTCGCATGAAAAACGGGGTCAAAGAATTCCACCTCGTCGCCGAGCCTGTGGTTCGCGAATTCGCACCGGGTTTCAAAGGGAATCTCTGGGGCTACAACGGTCAGAGCCCTGGGCCCACCATCGAGGTGGTGGAGGGTGACAAGGTCCGGATCTTCGTCACCAACCGACTCCCTGAAGTGACCTCCATTCATTGGCATGGTCAGCGACTGCCCAATGGCATGGATGGGGTCACAGGTCTCAATCAGCCGCCCATCCCGCCGGGCAAGACCTACGTCTATGAATTCACGGTAAGACGCCCGGGTACCTTCATGTATCACCCGCATGCCGATGAAATGGTGCAGATGGCGATGGGCATGATGGGCTTCTGGGTAACCCATCCGCGCGAGCAAAACCCGCTGATCGACGCTGTCGATCGCGACTTCTGCTTTTTGGTCAATGCCTATGACATCGATCCGGGTAGCTACACGCCCAAGATCATGACCATGCTCGACTTCAATATTTGGAGTTGGAATAGTCGCGTTTTCCCGGGGATCGATCCGCTGGTGGTGCGCAAGAACGACAAGGTGCGTATCCGCATCGGCAATTTGACGATGACCAATCACCCGATCCATCTGCATGGCCACGAATTTTTGATTACCGGTACCGACGGCGGCCCGACGCCGCGCAGCACGCGGCAGTACGAGGTCACAGCCGACATCGCAGTGGGACAGATGCGCCAGATCGAGTTCCTCGCCGACGAAGAGGGTGATTGGGCATTTCATTGCCACAAGAGTCATCACACCATGAACGCGATGGGTCATGACGTGCCGACGATGATCGGTGTGCGCCAAGACGATCTCGCGCAAAAAATCAGCGATCTGGTTCCGGGCTATATGGCCATGGGCGAGCGTGGCATGGATGAGATGTCGACCATGCGCATGCCGCTGCCTGAAAACACCTTGCCGATGATGACGGGCGAGGGGCCCTTCGGCGCGGTCGGCATGGGCGGCATGTTTTCGGTGCTCAAGGTACGCCGCAACCAGAAACCGGGCGACTATCGAGACCCAGGTTGGTACCAGCACCCGCCGGGTACGGTCGCCTATGAATACACCGGCCCGATGCCCGAAGCGCTGCAGGGTGGTGGCCCGGGCAAGGGTTCGATGCCGCGCGCGGCGGGTGGCGAAGCCACGGTCACCGTGCGCAAGCCCGGGTCACACTCGGGGCACTGAGGCGCGGCGAGCGCTGCTGCGGCGCACCGGCAGCTCGATCGGCAGCGCCGTTTCATACTTCACCTGCTTCAGGGCGAAGCTCGAGCGAATGCTGGCAATTCCCGGGATGTGGGTGAGCTCATCGACGATGAATGCCTGCAAGGCGTCGATGTCGGCGACGACCACGCGCAGCAGATAGTCTGCATCGCCGGTCATGAGGTAGCACTCCATCACCTGCGGGAAGCGCCGCATGGTTTGCTCGAACGTGGCCAGCGCCTGATCCACTTGTTTTTCGAGCGTGATGTGGATGAATACATTGACGCCGAGTTGCAGCTTGCGTGGATCGAGCAAAGTCACGTGGCGGACGATAAAGCCTTGTTCCTCGAGCGCGCGTACGCGAGCAAGGCAGGGCGATGGCGAGAGGTTGACGCGTCGTGCGAGCTCCACGTTGGTGATCTTCGCATCGCGCTGCAGTTCGGCGAGGATCTTGCGATCTGTGGTATCCAAGCTGATCTGTGACATTAAATGCTCCAGCGATCCAGTTTCGCAGCATAACATGCGGCCAAGATGCCACCTTTGACCGGCTTAAAGGCATGACTTGCCGACCCCGCATCGCCAAAATACGTAGATGATTCTGCCGCACGACATCGATCCGGAAGAAACCGCCGAGTGGCTTGAGGCCCTGCGGGCTGCAGTGGCCACGGGCGGACGTGAACGGGGTCTGTTCCTGCTCACCCAGCTTGAGCAGCAAGCGCAGCAGCTGGGTGTGGTCGCCCACGTCATGCCCTACTCGGCGTACCAAAACACGATTCCGCTCGGCGATCAGGCCGTGCATCCCGGCGATGTCGCTCTCGAGGAGCGACTCACGGCGATCATGCGTTGGAACGCGCTCGCCATGGTGGTGCGAGCCAACAAGGCCTACGGCGAACTGGGCGGGCACGTCGCCACCTACGCCTCGGCAGCTGAAATCTTTGAGACGGGTTTGCATCATTTTTTTCGCGGACCCGATGCCGTGGGTGGCGGCGATCTCGTGTTCTTTCAACCGCACTCCGCTCCCGGCGTGTACGCGCGGGCGTTTCTCGAAGGGCGTTTGAGCGAAGAGACGCTGGCCCGTTATCGCCAAGAGGTAGGTGGCAACGGTCTCTGCTCTTACCCGCATCCGTGGCTGATGCCTGACTTCTGGCAGTTCCCGACGGGCTCCATGGGCATTGGCCCCATCAACGCCATTTATCAAGCACGATTCCTCCGTTATCTCGAGCACCGTGGTCTTGCGCCGACGGCCGAGCGCCGGGTGTGGGGAATCTTTGGCGATGGCGAGATGGACGAGCCCGAGTCCATCGGTGCGCTCACGCTCGCCGCCCGTGAACGGCTGGACAATCTCACCTTCGTCATCAACTGCAATTTGCAACGGCTCGACGGCCCGGTCCGCGGCAACGGGCAGATCATTCAGGAGCTTGAGGCGCTCTTCACGGGTGCGGGTTGGAATGTCATCAAGGTCCTCTGGGGCTCCGACTGGGATGCGCTGTTCGCACGCGATCGAAACCACGCTCTGTTGCGCGCGTTCTCGAAGACGGTTGACGGGCAGTACCAAACATTGGGCGCCAACGATGGTGCCTACAATCAGGAACATTTCTTTGCACTCGATCCGGAGCTGCGTGCGCTGATCGCACACATGTCGCTCGCCGAGATCGATGGCCTGAAGCGCGGCGGTCATGATTTCCGCAAACTTTATGCCGCCTTCGCGGCTGCTGCAGCGCACCGCGGTCAACCAACGGTGATCCTCGCCAAGACCAAAAAAGGCTACGGCATGGGTCGCGCTGGCGAATCGCGCATGACCGCGCACCAGGAAAAAAAGCTCGATGTCGAGGCCCTGCTCGAATTTCGCAATCGCTTCAATTTGCCGCTGAGCGATGACGATGTCGCGGCGCTGCGCTTTTACAAGCCCGCTGAAGACAGTGTGGAGATGCGGTATCTGCGCGAGCGACGGCAGACGCTGGGTGGCCCCTTGCCGCAGCGCAGAAGAAGTGCCCCGCCTGTTGCGGTACCGCCGCTTGATGCTTATGCAGGCTTTGCGCTCGCAGCCGAGGGCAAAGAAATGTCCACCACCATGGCCGTGGTCCGACTGATCGGAAATTTGCTGCGCGACAAGGCGCTGGGGCCACGCTTGGTACCCATCGTTGCCGACGAGGCGCGCACCTTCGGCATGGCGGCGCTGTTTCGGCAGATCGGCATCTATTCGCCGCTCGGTCAGTTGTATGAACCCGAGGATGCCGGTTCGTTGCTCTCTTATCGCGAGAGTCGTGACGGGCAGCTTCTCGAAGAGGGCATCACCGAAGCCGGTGCGCTCTCCTCGTGGGTCGCTGCGGCGACGGCTTACAGCGCCCACGGTGTCACCTTGCTGCCGGTCTACATCTACTACTCGATATTCGGCTTTCAGCGGGTGGGTGATCTCATCTGGGCCGCCGCCGATCAACGTGCGCGCGGTTTTTTGCTCGGCGCCACGGCAGGTCGAACCACCTTGGGTGGCGAGGGCCTGCAGCATCAGGACGGCTCTAGTCACCTGGTGGCGGCGACCATTCCGAACTGCCGAGCTTACGACCCCGCTTTCGCCGGCGAGCTCGCTGTAATCTTTGATCACGGCGCGCGACGAATGGTCGAAGACGGCTGCGACGAGTTCTACTACCTCACGGTAATGAACGAGAACTACCCGCAACCCTCGCTCCCCGATGAGGCGCGTGCTGGGGTGATCCGCGGCATGTATCGCCACGCGAGCTTCGGCGGGGCCGAGGAGCCAGGGCAAGCCTTCGTGCGTCTGCTCGGGGCGGGGGCGATCCTGCGTGAGGCGCTCGCCGCGGCGGCTATTCTTCGGGACGACTTCGGCATCGCCAGCGACGTCTGGAGCGTGACCAGCTTCAGTGAACTCGCGCGTGCGGCAGCGGCAACGGAGCGCGCCAATCGGCTTTCGCCGGCAACGGCTGCGGCCGAGAGCTATCTCGAGGTTTGTCTGCAGGGCGATGCGCCCATCGTCGCAGCGTCGGACTATGTACGCGCCGTACCCTTGATGCTCGCCGCTTATCTGCCGGGTCGGCGCTACGTGGCTTTGGGTACCGACGGCTTTGGTCGCAGTGACACGCGGGTCGCGTTGCGCGATTTCTTTGAGGTGGATCGCGCGAGCATCGCGCTCGCCGCCATGCAGGCGCTGGCCGATAGCGGGAAAATCTCCCGCGAACGGTTCGTTGCGGCTGCCGACAAGTTGGCGCACGGTCAAAGCGCTTCGCCGCCGTGGCAGCGCTGAGTCGCCGCGGTCGGCGTGCACGCTATTTGCCGTGCGCGCTACTCGAGGCTCAGCAAAGCAGTGTTGCCGCCGGTTGCGGTGGTGTTGATCGTCAGTGTGCGCTCGGTGACGAAGCGCGCGAGGTAGTGCGGGCCGCCGGCTTTTGGTCCGGTGCCCGACAGACCGCTGCCCCCAAAGGGCTGCACGCCGACAACGGCACCGATCATGTTGCGGTTCACGTACACATTGCCGGCGTTTGAGGCGGCGTAACCGATCTCGCGGGTGCCCTCGAGTCGAGTTTGTATGCCGAGTGTCAGCCCGTAGCCGTTGGCACGCAGGTCGGCTAGCACCTGCGGCAAGTCGCGCGCGGCGTAGCGCAGCACATGCAAAATCGGACCAAAGGCTTCGCGATCGAGATCGCGAGCCGATTTGATCTCGATCAGTTGCGGCGACACGAAGCGCGCGGGGTCGATGCCCGCAGTGGCCGCCGCGGTGGGGCCGCTCTTCAAAAGCTGCCCACGACGCGTCATTTCTTTGATATACACGCGCAGGTTATCGGCTGCGGCAGCGGTGATCACGGGACCCACATCGGTACGCAGATCGGCAGGATCACCGACCACGAGCGCCTCCATGGCGCCGCTCAGCATTTCGATGACGCGATCGGCAATGTCCTCTTGCAGGCACAGCAGACGCAGCGCCGAGCAGCGTTGCCCCGCGCTGCCAAAGGCCGACTGGAGGGCATCGTCGACCACTTGCTCGGGCAGGGCCGTCGAGTCGACGATCATGGCGTTGATCCCACCGGTTTCGGCAATCAGTGGCAGGATCGCACCTTCGCGCTCGGCGAGCCGCCGATTGAGCCAGCGTGCAGTGGCGGTGGATCCGGTGAACACGACGCCCGCGAGTGCTGGAGAGGCCAGAGCCGTCTCGCCGAATTCGCGACCGAGCATCGGCAGCACGTGCAGAAGGTCTTTGGGCACGCCGGCTTGGTACAAAACTTCCCCGCAGGCGAGGGCGATCCGCGGCGTGGTTTCTGCAGGCTTGGCGAGCACACCGTTACCGGTTACGAGTGCGGCCACGACTTGTCCGGCAAAAATGGCCAGCGGGAAGTTCCACGGACTGATGCAGGCGAAGACCCCGCGCGCTTCGAGGCGTAATTCATTGGTCTCGCCGGTGGGGCCCGCAAGGCGCAGCGGTGCGCCCTGCAGCCGGCGCGCTTCGGCGGCGTAATAGCGACAGAAATCCGCCGCTTCGCGTACTTCGGCGAGTGCGTCGGCCAAGGTTTTCCCGGCCTCGTACACGAGCAGCGCCATCAGCTGATCGCGCTGCGCTTCGAGCAGATCGGCTGCGCGCTCAAGACAGCAGGCACGCGCCTCGACCGGTAGTCGGCGCCACTCGCGAGCCGCAATCTCTGCGTGGGCGAACGCTGCCGTGACGGCGGCAGCATCGGCGAATTCGGGCGTGGGTGTCGTGGCAGGGGGTGTCGGCCAAGCTGGCGTCGGCAAAGCTTGCGTCGGCGAATACTGCATCAACGCTTTTTTCCAGGCGTCGAGGGTCTCGTGCCGACCCAAGTCGAGTCCGGCCGAATTGCGTCGTGCCGTGGCGAACAAATCACGGGGCAAAGGAATGCCGCGATGGGCGAGGCTATCTTCGCGCAGTCGCCGTTCGACCACGGCAACCGGGTCGGCGACGATCTCTTCGACCGCAACGCGTTCGTCCCTGAAGCGATTCACGAAGGAGGTATTCGCGCCGTTCTCGAGCAGGCGCCTGACCAAATAGGCGAGCAGGTCCGCGTGCGGCCCCACCGGCGCGTAGACGCGGACGCGCGGAAAATCTTTGATCTGCCGCTGTGCCTCATCGTAGAGCAGGGTGCCCATGCCGTGCAGGCGCTGGAATTCGAGCGCCGGCGGCTCTGGCGATGCCGCGCGCAACGCCAGAATGGCACCGATGGTATGCGCGTTGTGAGTCGCGAATTGGGAATATATGAGCGGCGCGGCGGCGAGCAATTTGCGCGCGCAGGCAAGATAAGCGAGGTCCGTCGAGGCCTTGCGGGTGTAAACCGGATATTCCTGCAGGCCTCTTTCCTGGGCGCGTTTGATTTCGCTGTCCCAGTAGGCACCTTTGACGAGCCGCACTGCGAGCGGGCGCCGCAGCGCTCTCGTCATCGCCGTCAGGTGCTCGATCACGGCGGGGGCGCGGCGACCATAGGCCTGCACCGCAAGACCGAGTCCCGGCCAGTCCCGGGTCGCAGAGTCTTTGGCGAGCGCTTCGACCAGTTCGAGCGAGAGTTCGAGGCGATCTTGCTCCTCGGCATCGATGGTCAGGCCAAGTCCCTTTGCGGCGGCGAGCCGTGACAATTCGATGACACGCGGCAGCAGCCGCTGCAGCGTGCGCTCGCGCTGCAGCAGCGAATAGCGGGGGTCCAGCGCCGAGAGCTTGATCGAGATCGCGTGCCGCGCATGCAGCGCTGGTTGATCTTTGACCGCGCGGGCAATGCTCTCGATGGCGTGCGCATAGGCGTCGGTATAGCGTGCGGCGTCGGCATCGGTGCGCGCGCCTTCGCCCAGCATGTCGAAGGAGCAGAGGGCAAGCGAGGCCTCGCGAGCGCAGCGCTCGAGGGCTTCATCAATGCTGCGACCGACCACGAACTCGCCACCGATGATTTGCATCGCACGGCGCAGGGCATTGCGCACGATGGGCTCGGTGACGCGCTGGCCAAGACCGCGCAGCCAGCCGCCAGCGTCGGTGGTGATGTCGCGTGGCAGATCCACCAGTTTGCCGGTGAGCATCAACCCCCAGGTCGAGGCGTTGACGAACAGCGAGCCCGATCGACCCGCATGGGCATCCCATTGACCGCTGGCGATTTTTTCGGCGATCAGCCGATCGGCGGTGTCGTCATCGGGAATGCGCAGCAGGGCTTCGGCGAGGCACATGAGTGCGATGCCCTCCTGATTGGAGAGCCCGAATTCCTGCAGGAAGGCATCGAGATAGGGCCGCTCGTCGGCACGCTGCCGAGCCCCATTCACGAGCGCCCATCCGGTACTGAGCGCCGCGGCGCGTTCGGCGGGCATGAGTGCGGGCAACAGGGCGTGCACGTCGCTGGCTTCGGCGCGCAGGGCGGGGGAAACGAATGTCATGCCCGATATTATGCAGCCGGGTACAATGGCGCACCCCCACGTACACACAGGTTGACGATGTCGCAATCCGCAAATCCGACCGAGGCTACCCCGGCGAGTCGCAAGGCGCTTCTGCTCGCCTTCGAGAACGCGGGCTACCTGCGGCCTTTCGTCGCTCTCGCGATCGATCTTTCGCTATTCGCCGGCGGTCTTGCGCTGGTGCTCATCGAATCCGCCATCTGGCTGAAATTCCTGGGTTCGGTGCTGATTACTGCGGCAATCGTGCGTCTTTTTCTCATCGGCCACGACGCCTGTCATGGGTCGTTCTTCAAAAGCGATCTGCTCAACCATGTTTTTGGGCGCATCGCCTTTCTGCCGTCGATGACCGCGTTCAGTCTTTGGGATGTCGGCCACAATGTGGCCCATCACGGCTTCAATAATTTGAAGGGCCGCGATCAGGTCTGGGCGCCGTTCTCGAAAGAAGAGTTCGATTCGCTGCCGCGTTATCGGCGCCTGCTCGAGCGTATCTATCGCAGCGGCGCGGGCTGGGGCCTCTATTACTTCCTCGAACTGTGGTGGAAGAAGCTCTACTTCGCGACCCGCAAGCAGATCGGTGCGAGCCGGGCCAAATATCACTGGGACAGCGCGCTCGTGACCGTGGCCATGGGTCTATGGATCACGCTCGTGGTCGCGGTGGCCATTGAAACCGAGCAGAACGTCTGGATGCTGCTGGCGCTCGGCATCATCGTGCCCTTCGCACTCTGGAACACCATCATGGGTTTCGTGGTGTTCGTGCATCACACGCACCCGGCGATCGCCTGGTTCCAGAAACGTCACGAGTGGCAGCGTTACCGCGCTTACCTCACGGCGACTGTGCAGGTGCGTTTCCCGTTCGGCATCGATCGGCTGATGCACAACATCATGGAGCACAACGCGCACCATCTGAACCCGCGCATTCCGATGTACTCGCTGCGTCGGGCGCAGGCGGTGCTGACGGAGCGTTTCAACGATCAGTTCCAGGCCTATCGCATGACCTGGCAGAGCTATCGGGACTGCGTGCGTCGCTGCAAGTTGTACGACTTCACGAACCACGCTTGGCTCGATTTTCGTGGCCAGGTGACCTCACGCGTCCCGTTGTCGACCGCCGCCGGCTAAGCGCGTAACTCAACCTCGATCGTGTCGCCAACGCGGAGCAGGCTTCCTGCGCCGCTCTCGACACGCGCGTTCTGACCAAAAGTCACGCCGCGCAGGTTTTCATCGAAGCGAAATTCCTGCAGTACCGGTAGCGGGTCGAGTCCCCGCTTTCCGGTGAGCTGATCGATCCGCGTCATCACGCAGCGCGTGCAGGGTTTCACCAGTTTCAGTCGCAGGCCGCCCACGCGCAGTTCGCGAATGTGATCTTCCTGCCAGGCCTCGGCGTCCGCCAGCACGATGTTCGGACTAAATCGACTCATCGGCAGCGCGTCGGGCCGTCGACGATTGAGATCGTCGAGCGAGGCCTGCGTGCCGACGAGCAGCGGATAGCCATCGGCGAAATGATCCGAACCGCCGGCGACGATCCGCGCGGGCTCGCCGATCAGGGCACTCGCAAACTGCGCGGCGTTCTCGCCTGCATCGATCGCCTCGATCTCGCGCTTCCAGACAGTGACGCGTCGCCAATCGGCGGGCTGCGTGGTCATGGGCAGTGGCGCTTCGATGCGCAGTTCGCCTGCCTGCGGATGGCTGAGCGTGATGCCTTGAGCATCGGGCGTTGCGCGCAGCAGCGCGAGTATTGGGTGACTACGCTGCGTCACGAAGCGACCAGCGGCGGTGATCAGCATCCACTCGCGATCGTGCTCCAGCCCACGCGGGCCGACGCGCGCCACCTCAAGATCGATGGCGCGACAGGACTTCACCGGATGGATATGCAAAGACTGGATCCGCAGTTCGCCAGCGCTCATGCGCTGCATGGTATCGAAGTTTGCTCGAGGTGGACGACGGGGGTGCAC
This sequence comes from Gammaproteobacteria bacterium, assembly GCA_046091005.1. Taxonomy (GTDB): domain Bacteria; phylum Pseudomonadota; class Gammaproteobacteria; order Steroidobacterales; family Steroidobacteraceae; genus UBA964. Next base: position 14,875 of record JBJTAV010000173.1, read on the forward strand.
GCCGTCGACAATCGATCAATGAATGTGGATCTTGCGCAAGTCGAGTTCGAGTCCAGCGTGGTCGCGACGCTGCCGGGTGATGCTGATCGCAGCAACCGGCCGCGTGCGGTGGCTGATGCGGCCTATACATTGGTGATGCCGACACCGGTATCGGCGCCGCGTTTGCTCGCATGGTCCGACGAGCTTGGCGAGGAACTCGGGCTCGCAAGGCCCGCTGCGACCGGGCCCGCGGTCGATATACTCGCCGGCAACGCGCTCGCGCCCGGCATGCGCCCGTACGCGGCTCGCTACGGGGGCCATCAGTTCGGCAACTGGGCGGGGCAGCTCGGTGATGGTCGAGCGATCACGCTGGGTGAGCTCATCACGCCGAGCGGCGAGCGGCAGGAACTGCAGCTCAAGGGCGCAGGGCCCACGCCGTATTCGCGGTTCGCCGATGGCCGTGCCGTGCTGCGCTCGTCGTTGCGCGAATTTCTTTGTAGTGAGGCCATGCATCACCTAGGCGTGCCGACCACTCGCGCGCTTTCTTTGGTCGCGACGGGCGATCAGGTGGTGCGCGACATGTTCTATGACGGCAATGCGCAAGCCGAGCCCGGCGCGATCGTCTGTCGGGTGGCGCCGAGTTTCATTCGCTTCGGCAATTTCGAGATCCACTCGGCGAGTGAAGAGATCGAGCTGCTGCGAGGACTGGCAGATCATGTGATCGCCGTTCATTACCCCGAATATGCCGGGGGTACGCCGCGCGCTTATGCGCGCTGGTTCAGTGAAATCTGTCGGCGCACGGCGGTAATGATTGCGCACTGGATGCGCGTCGGATTCGTGCATGGCGTGATGAACACCGACAACATGTCGATCCTCGGCGTGACGCTCGATTACGGCCCTTATGGCTGGCTCGAAGGCTACGACCCATCGTGGACCCCGAACACCACCGATGCCTCGGGCCGGCGCTACGCCTACGGCAATCAGCCGCAAATCGGCATGTGGAATCTTGCGCGTCTCGCCGGTGCCTTGCTGCCTTTGATCGGTGACAAAGAATTGTTGCAAGAGGGCTTGGAGCGCTACCGCAGCACGTATACTGAAACCTGGCGCGCGATGCTCGCCGACAAGCTCGGGCTTGAGGCACTCGGGCGCGAAGGTGATGAGGCCTTGATCGATGAGCTTTTCGCTTTGCTGGCTGCCGTTGAAACCGACATGCCGATTTTCTTTCGTGCGCTCGGCGAACAGGTGGTGAGCGCCCCGCAACCGGGTAACGCCGATGCGGGCGTGCTGCCGCAACCGGTGGCCGCCGCGCTCTATGACGGTGCCGCACCCGACGAATCGCAGCGCGCACGTTGGCATGCGTGGTTTCTGCGCTGGCGCGAGCGAGGTGAAAGTTGTGGCCTGGCTGCCAGCGAACGCCGGCGTCGCATGCACGCCGCGAACCCGCTCTATCTGCCGCGCAATTATCTCGCGCAGCAGGCGATCGACGCCGCAAGCACAGGCGATCTCGTGCCGCTGCAGCGTTTGTTGCAGGTCATCCGTCATCCCTACGAGGCACACGACGGATGCGAATCTTTTACCGAGCGACGCCCCGAGTGGGCGCGCCATCGCGCGGGTTGCTCGGCGCTGTCCTGCAGTTCGTGACTGTCGTTCCTGACGCCAGTGACTGATCGTTTCGCCAAGCGGTCATCCCCACATTGACGCTACCCCGCGGGTGGGCGTAGCCTTCCAGCCGTTCTTGAGGTGCCCGTGGCGCGATGGTCGCGTCATGGGTGAAACGGGAAGTCGGTGAGTGCGCCACGGCGCGCGATTCCGGCACTGCCCCCGCAACGGTAAGCGAGGCAGGGCGATCTTCGGCCACTGACTCCACTGCAATGGTGGAGATGGGAAGGCGACCGCCCCAGCGCTGCATACAGCGCCACTCGCAAGTCCGGAGACCGGCCTCTCGATTCCAACCCGCGCTCGGGTGAGAAGCGCGCAAGGAGTGTCGATGAAAATCCGTGTCCCGGTCCTCGTGACCAATCTGACGATCATTTCTTTGGCGGTCTCTGCTGCGCTCGCAGCGACCCCTGCCGCGAATCCCGCAGCAGCCCCCGCAAGCTCAAACACCAAAGCGAACGACGAGCTCTACGTCATCACCGCCAATCGCACGCTCAAAAAACTTGACGAGACACTTTCCTCGGTGACCGTCATCGAGCGTGCGGATATCGAACGCTCGCAGGCGCGAACGCTGGATGAGTTGCTGGTTGTGGTCGAGGGCGTGGCGATCGCGCGGCAGGGCGGAATTGGCCAGCCGACCTCGGTCTATCTTCGTGGCGGTGAGTCCGATCACGTGCTCTGGATGATCGACGGCGTGCGCATCGGCTCGGTCACGACCGGCATCCCGGCGTTGCAGGATCTGCCACTCGATACGGTCGAGCGCATTGAAATTGTTCGTGGGCCGCGCTCCAGCCTTTATGGTGCCGATGCGATGGGCGGCGTGGTGCAAATCTTCACGCGTCGTGGGGGTAACGGCGCGACGTCGCTCCGCGCCACTACGGGTTCGAATGGCACTCGCCAACTCGCCGCAGCCACGGGTCTCGGCGATGACAACGCCTGGCTCGATCTCAAGGTTTCGCATCTTGAAACCGATGGCATCAACTCCTGCCTCGGACGGCCGTTTCCACCGGGCGGCGGTTGCTTCACGGCCGAACCCGATCGCGACCCCTATCGCAATACCAGCGTCAATGTGGCCGCGGGTGTGCGCACGGCGAGTGGCGCAACACTCGAGGCCTTTGCGCAGCGCGCCGATGCGCGCGTCGCCTTCGACTCGTCGTTTCTCAATCAATCCGATTTGATCAACCAAGCGGCGGGTATCAAGTGGATCGCCGAGCCTTCATCAGGTTGGCGCAGTACGGTCACGGCCGGTCGGTCTTGGGATGAGTCGACGAGTTTCCGTAATGGCTCCACCACCCGCAGCGTGTTCGATTCTTCGCGCGATTCCTTCAGCTGGCAAAACGAGCTGCAGTTTGGCGGCGGCGGAGCGTTGATGCTCGGGGCCGATTGGTTGCGCGATCGAGTCGAGAGTGACGTGCGCTACGACCGCGCTTCGCGGGACAACCGCGCAGCATTCGCTCAGTACTCGTGGGCCGCGGGCGCGCAGAGTGTCGCGCTCGCCGCAAGACTCGACGACAACGAGCAGTTTGGTTCCAACGCGACGGGCAGTGTCGCCTGGGGATGGCGGTTCGCGAACGGCGTGCAGGCCTACGCCAGCGTCGGCAGCGCGTTCAAGGCGCCGAGCTTCAACGAACTCTATTACCCCGGCTTCAGCAATTCGAAGCTTGACCCCGAGCACGCGAGGACTCGCGAATTCGGTTTCAAGCAACGGCTGGGCTCGGGTCGCTGGTCGGTCAGCGCCTACCAGACGCGGGTCGATGATCTCATTGCCTTCGATGTCGCGACCTTCAAGCCGAAGAACATTGCCAAGGCGGATCTTGCCGGGATCGAGGGCAGCGTCGAGTGGCAGCGCGGTTCATGGCGGCTTGCGCAGTCTCTGGCTTGGCTCACGTCTGTAGATCGCGGCAGCGGTACGAACCGCGGGCGCGAGTTGCCGCGCCGTCCGGCCTTGACAAGCCGGACCGGCCTCTCGTGGGCCGGCGAGCAGATCGATATGGGTGCGAGTGTGCAGTTTGCCAGTCGCAGGTATGATGATCTCGCCAACACCCGGCGTCTCGGCGGCTATGCGGTCGTCGACTTGACGGGAGCGTGGCGCCTGTCGGCGCGCACCGAGCTGCAACTGCGGCTTGCGAATGCGCTCGATCGACGCTACGAGACGGCGACACTGTACCCTGCGCTCGGCCGCGAGGTGTTCTTGACGCTGCGACATCGGGCGCCGCGTTGAGGGTGACGGGGATCAGCAGCGTTTTTTCCGGAGATTAAGGACATGAACGACAAAATGATGCAGATGGGACGGGGCCTGATGCCGGCAGATCGCCGCTTTTGGGTCGTGGCAGCAGTGCTGGCGCTGATCATGGCGGTCACGCGGCTCGGCCACTTCGGCGAATCTGGTGGACCGGTCGATGCGTCGTGGGCCGTGTTCTTCCTCGCAGGGCTCTGGTTGCGTGAGCTGCGTTTGTTTGCGGGCTTTTTCGTGCTGGCCTGGGTGACCGATCTTGCAGCCTTTGCGCTCGGTACACCGACCAATTGCTACTCGCCCGCGTATTTGTTTTTGATCCCGGCCTATGGCGCCTTGTGGGTTGCTGGCCGCTGGGCCGCCGAGGGTGGCTACGGTCGCGTGGCGCTGGGCGTGGCGGGTAGTGCTGCCGTGACCTTCGTCATCGCCAACATCGGCATGTATTTCTTTGTATCGTCACCGGCAGCGGCCACGCCCGCAGCGTTTGCCGCGGCGGTCGCCGGCTATTTCCCCGGCTACCTGCTGACCATGGCGATGTACACATCGTTCGGCCTGCTTGCCGAAGCGGCGCTCGGTCTGCGTCGACGCGTTTTGGCCTGAGACGGGCGCTGCTCGATCAAGACCTGACTACACGGGTCAGCGGTCAAATAAAAAAGCGCCGGGGTTTTGCCCCGGCGCTTTTTTTGGGTCTTGGCCAAGCGCGTGTCTTACTTGCCCCAGGGCAAAGTGGTCGCGACCGAGAACACAACTTTTGCATCGGAGGTGAACACATCGCCGGGTGCTTTCTGAGCCGACTGCAGGTCGCTGCCGTCGACCCACTTGAGCGCCAGCGCGAAGTCGCCGACCGATTTCGACAGACCGATGGAGTAGTCGAAATAGTTTTCGGTCCAGTATTCGCCGCTGCTGTAGCCGCCGTGCAAGGTCAGGCTGAAATCATTGGGCAGCGGGACAGCGCTGTTGAGTTCGACATACGAGGCCGCGTTGCCGGTGTTGCCGTAGTCCCAGGCGTAGGAGTACTTCGCGCTCACGGCGCCGTAAGTGAGGCTGGCGTAGGCCTCGGTAAAGTCCACTTTGTCACCGCCCGGCTGGTAGGTGTACTGCACGGCACCCACATCGAACGACAGGTCGTCGTTGAAGCTGCCGCGAAACCCGGCATACACGTCGACTTCGATATCGGAGTCGGTGCCCTTGCCGAAGTCGACATTGCTGGCCCAAGCCCCGAGATAAAACCCCGAGTCACTGGCCCAGTCGAGACTCGCTTGCAGAGCAGGGTCGCGCGCCGTCTGCGTCAGGCCGCGGAAGTCGTAGTCGGATACAAGGGTGATGGTCGATGTGACTTCGGCTTGCGCAGCCGAGGCTGCAGCGCCGAGAGCGACCACGGCGAGTACAGGGGCGATTTTCATGTTTGGTTGTCCTCGAGGGGTTGTGCGTCGATATTCTCAGAGCAAGGCTCATGCCAGCGCACGAGTCGCCTTGTTCAAGCCCATTTCCGACATTTTAGCCTGAAATAGGCGGGGTGCCTGCACTCTCTTGGTGCGACGAGTCGAGCAGACGCCGGGCCATAGTGCAGCGACTGCTAAACTCTGCGGGTGCAATCCGGGCTCACGACATCTTCCGCCGACCTCTCGGCCGGCGCGATCGCCTTCGTCGATGTCGAGACCACCGGGGGTCATCCTGCTTGGCACCGCATCACCGAGATCGCAATCGTCGCGATGCGTGACGGCATCACCGAGTGGGAATGGAGTTCGCTCGTCAACCCTGGCGTGACCATTCCGCCCTCGATCCAACGGCTCACCGGTATCAGCAACGAGATGGTGATGGCCGCTCCGTCATTTGATGATCTCGCCGATGAAGTCGAGCGCCGGCTTGCGGGCCGCCGTTTTGTCGCTCACAACGCGCGCTTTGACTATGGCTTCGTGCGCGCCGAACTGCGTCGCAGCGGTCGCCGGTTCAGTGCGCCGCTCACCTGCACGGTGCGTTTGTCGCGCGATCTTTACCCCGAAGCCGCTCGACACAATCTCGATGCCATCATCGAGCGACATGGTCTTGAATGCAGTTCGCGGCATCGTGCGTTGCCCGATGCGCAGGTGCTCGCGCAGCTTTGGCAGCGGTTGCGCAGCACTTGGTCGGCAGATGTTCTGGATGCGGCGATCGAGCGGGTGGGGCGGCGTCCTTCGCTGCCTGCGCACCTGTCGGCAGATTTGATCGACGATCTGCCCGAGGCCGCGGGCGTGTACCGTTTCTACGGCGAGAGCAATGCACTCATTTACGTGGGCAAGGCCAAAAATTTACGCGAGCGCGTGCTGGGTCATTTCATGGGTGCCTCGCGCGATTCGAAATCGCAACGCCTTGCGGCGCAGACCCGGCGCATCGAATGGACCGAAACAGCGGGTGAGCTCGGTGCGCTGCTGCTCGAATCGCGACTCGTGCGCGAACTGCAGCCGGTCTATAACCGACGCCTGCGTGGCGGGGGCGAGACTTGGACTTGGCTCATCGATGACGTTGGCGGCGCGCCCAAGCTGCATGAGCTCGCGGGGCCTGTGCCGCAGCAGGCCGACGCCTTTGGTCTCTACCGCAGCGTCAGGCAGGCAAAAACCGCGCTCACGCAGCTCGCGCGCGATCACAAACTTTGTTTGCGCGTGCTCGGTCTCGAGAGCGCTGGCAAGGGTTCCTGTTTTGCCTATCAGGTGGGGCGTTGTGCCGGGGCCTGCGTAGGCGAAGAACCCCTCGCGCGACACGGGTTGCGCGTCAAACTGCTGCTTGCGCCGATCAAGCTGCGCAGCTGGCCGCATGCGGGCGCCGTAGCAATCGAGGAGACCAGTGCTTTGGGAATGCGTCATTGGCATGTGGTCGAGGGTTGGCAGTATCTCGGCACGCTGGTGGCCGACGAACACGAGGAAGGTCGGGGCGCCCAAAGTCTTCGTGATGCGCCGGCGCAGGGCTTCGATGCCGACACGTACCGAATTCTTTGTCGCTATCTGAAACCCAACGCACGCAATCTGCGACCATGGCCGAAGCGATGACCCGTCTGCATGCCATGGTGGCGAGCGTGCCGCGCGGCTTCGGCGACTTGCTCGCCCGCGAGCTGCAAGAGTTTGGCGGGCTCGATGTCCGCGAGCGGGGCAATACCGTTGCCTTTACCGGGGCGCTCGAAGTGGCCTATCGAGCCTGTCTCGAATCGCGGGTGGCGAGTCGCGTGTTGCTCGAGTTGCTGCGCTTCGAGGCGGTCGATGATGCCGCCATCTACGCCGCGTTGCGCAGCATCGACTGGCGACAGCATGTCGACCCGGCAAATACTTTGGCCTGCGAGTGGTCGGGTCGGCACCCGGCGATTGGCAACACGCACTACGGTACGCTGCGGGTCAAAGATGCCATTTGCGATTCGCTGCGCGAGTCCACAGGTCTGCGGCCGGACATCGCAACCTTTGAGCCTGGTGTGCGCGTGCATGCCCATGCGGTAGGCACGCAGGTGACCGTGTCGCTCGATCTTTCTGGCGAAGGCTTACATCGGCGCGGTTGGCGTGGCGACACCGGCGAGGCGCCGCTGCGCGAGAACCTCGCCGCAGGAATTCTTTTACGGGCGGGATGGCCGGCCTTGGCGGCGGCGGGCGCGTCATTTCTCGATCCGATGTGCGGCTCCGGCACGCTCGTCATCGAGGCCGCACGGATCGCCGCCGACATCCCGGCCAATCACCGCCGTCGTTATTTTGGTTTCCTGCAGTGGAACGGCCATGACTCGGCCCTCTGGTCGCGGCTCGTTGCCGCGGGCGAGGCGAGAGCAGTCGCGGGTCTGGCAGCCTGCGAGCAGCGCGGGCTGCGGCTCACCGGTCGCGATCTCGATCGCGCCGTGCTGCGCGAGGCGCGACTCAATGCATCGCATGCAGGCGTCGCCTCGATTGTCGCGTTCAATGAGGGCTCCCTCGCCGAGGCCACCGCGCAGGCCGCGCAAGGTCTGCTCTGCACCAATCCGCCCTGGGGATTGCGGCTCGGCGATGAGACTGCCGCGAGAGCGGTGTTTCGCGAACTCGGTCAAATATTACGCGAGCGCTTTTCGGGCTGGGAAGCTGCGGTGCTCACGGGTGAGGCTTCTTTGGGTCTCGAACTCGGACTGCGTGCGCATCGTGTGCACACGCTCTGGAACGGCGCGCTCGAGTGCCGTCTGCTGCGCATTCGTGTCGGCAGCGAGGCCGAACGGGATCTGCGGCCGAAGCAGGGGACGCAGATCGACACCGCACTCGCGAGCAGCCCGGGCGCGCTGATGTTCGCGAACCGGGTTCGCAAAAATCTCAAACAGCTGGCTTCGTGGCGCAAGCGCGATGGGGTGTCGTGCTTTCGACTTTACGACGCCGACATGCCGGAGTACGCCTTCGCCATCGATGTTTATGAATCGGCGACGACGACGGCGGGCGACCCTGCAGCAGCCGAGCGCTGGCTCGTGGTGCAGGAGTATCAGGCGCCGGCCGCCATCCCCGAAGACACCGTGCGCAAGCGACGCAGCGAAGCGCTCGCGGGACTCGTCGAGGCGACGGGGATTCCTGCGGATCATTTGCACCTGCGGACGCGGCGGCGCATCAAGCGCGGCGAGCAGTACACCAAGCGTGACGAGCGCGGTGAATTCCATGTGGTTGCCGAGGCGGGGCTGCGTTTCCGCGTGAACTTTGAGGATTACCTCGACACGGGTCTTTTCCTTGATCATCGCGTGACCCGTTCGCGCCTGCGCGCCGCAGCGCAGGGCAAAAGATTTCTCAATTTATTTGCCTACACGGGTACGGCGACGGTGCATGCGGTAGCCGGTGGCGCGCGTTCGAGCACCACGGTCGACCTGTCTGCAACCTACCTCGATTGGGCGCGTGCCAACCTGGAACTCAATGGGCTGGCAGGGCCCCAGCATGAATTCGTGCGCGCCGATGTGCGCGAGTGGTTGGATGGGGCGGCGAGGCGCGGCGAGCGTTTCGGGCTGATCTTTTGCGACCCGCCCACCTTTTCGAACAGCAAGCGCATGGAGGGCGTGTTCGATGTCCAGCGTGACCATGTGGCGCTGATCGAGGCCTGCATGGCCTTGCTCGAGGGCGACGGCCTAGTGATTTTTTCGACCAACGCGCAGCGCTTTCGTCTCGACCCGAGTTTATTGTCCCGTCACCATGTCGTCGATGTGACGAAAGCCACCGTGCCGCCGGATTTTTTGCGCAATTCCAGTATCCACAGCTGCTTCGAGCTGCGTTAGGGTATTCTGGCCTCACCATGGTCGCGGGGGTAACCATGGTGGCGGCTCTCACCCAGAGGTGCGTATCGTGTCTTTACCCATGATCCCCCGAATTCTTCGACCCGCGGCCGTGGTCGCCCTCGCACTCGCGTCCCTGATCGTCGGCGGCTGTTCGCGCGGCGGTGATGCACCGCCCCCCGCCGCTTCGTCGCTGACCGTCACTTTGGTGGTCGCCGAGCGGCGCGCCATCGATCGCGAAATCGTCGCCTCGGGTTCAGTGGCGGCGTGGCAAGAGATGTCTTTGGGGGTCGAGCTCGCCGGTATCCGCGTGGCCAACGTGCTGGTCGAGCCAGGCGATCGGGTAACAGCCGGGCAGGCGCTGGTCGAGCTCGATCGGCGGACGCTCGAGGTGCAGGCGCGACAGGCCGACGCCAGCCTCGCGCAGGCGGCCGCGAATGCCGAGCTCGCCGTCTCCCAAGAAAACCGCGGCAAGAGTCTGCTCGAGCGCAATCTAATCTCGACCAATGATTTCGAAGTGCTGCGTGCCAATCGCGCGCGCGCCGAGGCACAGCGTGTGGCGGCCGAGGCCGAGCGTGATGCCGCCCGTCTGCGACTCGGATTTGCGACGGTGCGCGCTCCCGACGCCGGGATCATTTCGGCGCGTAACGTGCAGCCCGGCCAGGTGGTTGCGGGTGGCGAACTGCTGCGGCTCATTCGTCGCGGTCGTCTCGAGTGGCGGGCGCAGGTGGCCGAGAACGATCTGCCGCGTATCAAGCCCGGCGCCACGGTCGATCTGCGCGGACCGGGCGGCGAAGCCGTACAGGGCGTGATTCGCGCCGTCTCGCCCGCGCTAGACCCGCAGACGCGTACCGCGCTCGTCTACGCGGATCTCCAGCAACCTGGCGCGCTGCGGGCAGGAATGTTCGCCGAGGGTCGGCTGCGGGTCGGCCAGGCGGAGGTCACTGTCGTGCCGCGTCAGTCCGTCGTGTTTCGCGACGGCTATCCGTATGTCTTCGTGATGGGCGAGGGCGGCAAGGTCGTGCAGCGACGTATCAGCTCGGGTCCGCCGCAGGGCGATTTCATTGAGGTGCTCTCTGGCGTGAAAGCCGGTGAGCGCGTGGTCGCCCGCGGCGCCGGATTTTTGAGCGACAGTGACATCGTCAAGGTCGTGGGCGGCGACGCCTCATGAAGTCGCAGCGATGAATCTGTCGCGCTGGGGCATCAAGTACCCGCTGCCCTCGGTCCTGCTGTTTGTCGTCCTGGTGCTCGCCGGCTTTTGGGGCTGGCGGCTGTTGCCGATTTCGCAACTGCCCGATATCGCGCTACCGACCATCAGAATCACCGTCAGTTATGCGGGCGCGCCGCCGGCGACCATGGAGACCGATGTCACGCGCAAAATCGAAGATGCCATCGCTTCGATCCCGGGCATCGACCGTATCAATTCCTCGATCAGCGAGGGCACGACGGTCACCAACATCGAATTCGAATTGGGGCGCGATCTCGATCGCGCACTCGATGAAGTCAAAGATGCGGTGGCTCGCGTGCGGCGCGACCTGCCGCAGGACATGGACGAGCCCATCATCCAGCGCATTTCTTTGGTAGGCGGAACCTTGATGGCTTACGCCGTCGAGTCCGATCGACTCGCCCCCGATGAACTGTCGTGGTTCGTCGACGACAAGGTCGCCAAGGCGATTTACGGCGTAGCGGGCGTGGGTTCGGTCACGCGGATCGGCGGTGTCGATCGCGAGGTACGCGTCGATTTGCGCCCGGAGGCGCTGCAGGCGCTCGGCGTGACGGCGGGCTCGGTGTCCGGTCAGCTCGCCAGGTTGCAGGTCGAGCGCCCGGGTGGCCGCACCGAGGCGGGCGGTGCCGAGCAGTCGGTGCGTACCGTGGCGATCGTGCGCAATGCGCAAGATTTGGCCGATTATCCGATCTATCTGCCCGACGGGCGCACGGTACGTCTTTCGGCCATCGCCACTGTCATTGACGGGGCTGCCGAGCCGCGCGCGGCGGCGATGCTCGATGAGAAACATGTCGTCGGGTTCTCCACGCGCCGTACGGCGGGATCCAGCGAAGTCGCCGTCGGCGAGGGCATTCGCAAGCGGATCGCGCAGTTGCAGAGCGAACATCCCGAGGTGCGTTTCACCGAGGTGCAGGCGACGGTCGAGACGGCAAAGAATTCATACGATGCCTCGATGGTCATGCTGCTCGAGGGTGCGCTGCTGGCGGTGATCGTGGTTTGGTTTTTCTTGCGCGAGTGGCGCGCCACCCTGATCTCGGCGCTGGCCTTGCCGCTGTCGGTGATCCCGACTTTTGGCGTGATGCACTTCTTCGGCTTTTCCTTGAACCTGCTCACTTTGCTGGCGTTGGCGGTGGTGATCGGTGTGCTGGTCGATGATGCCATCGTCGAAGTCGAGAACGTGGCGCGGCATCGCGCCATGGGCAAGCCGCCCATGGAGGCAGCGGTCGATGCGGCCGACGAGATTGGCATTGCGGTGATCGCCACCTCGGTGACGCTGGCTGCGGTGTTCATTCCGGTGGCGTTCATGCCCGGAGTCACCGGCAAGTTTTTCCGCGAGTTCGGCTGGACAGCCGCGGCGGCGGTGCTGTTCTCGCTGCTGGTGGCGCGCTTGCTGACGCCGATGCTCGCCGGCTATTTCATGCGCGGCGAACCGAAAGTCGCCACCGATTCACCTTTGATGCAGCGTTATCTGCGCTGGGTAGAATTCGCCATTCATCACCGGGCGCGCGTACTCGCGCTCGCCATGGCGACGTTCGTGGGTTCACTGGCCTTGATTCCATTGATCCCGAAAACATTTGTGCCGACGACCGATACCTCGCGCGCGCAGTTGCAGGTTGAGCTGCCGCCGGGGGCGCGCCTCAGTGATTCGCTCGAGGTGGCGGCCGAGGTGCGCGCGCGCGTCCGGGCAAAAGTGCCGGACGTGGTGCGTATCTTCACCACGGTGGGTGGCGAGAGCGGCGACACCATGAGTGCGGGCATCAGCTTCCCCGAGGTGCGGCGCCTCAGCATGACGCTGCAGTTCGCCGCAGATCGCACGCGCACGAGTTCCGAGATCGAAGATTCGGTCCGCAAGTCACTCGCTAACCTGCCTGGCGTGCGGGTGGGTTTTGCTGCCGGTGGCCCAGGTGATCGGCTGACGCTCGCGATTGGCGGTCGAGATTCCGAGCAGCTTGCCGTGGCTTCGCGCGAGATTGCCGCGGCGATGCGCACCGTCCCCGGCATCGGCTCGGTGACCACCACCGCGGCTTTGCTGCGTCCCGAAATCGTCATCCGACCCGACCCCGCGCGTGCGGCGGATCTCGGTGTCTCGACCGTCGACATTGCCGATGCCGCGCGCATCGCCACCAGCGGCGACATCCGTCAGCGTCTGGCCAAACTCAATTTGGCCGAGCGTCAGGTGCCGATCCGCGTCCAGCTCGCCGGCTCATCGCTCACTGACCCCGCCGTGTTGCAGCAGTTGCGGGTACCCGGCAAAGGCGGCCCCGTGCCCCTGTCGTCGGTGGCTGACATCACCGAAGGCAGTGGTCCGGCGCGTATCGATCGCCTGAATCGCGAGCGCACGGTCACGGTCTCGGCCGAACTCAATGGTTTGCCGCTAGGCGATGTCATGTCCAAAGTCAGCGCCATGCCCGCGATGCAAAATCTGCCGCCGGGCGTGCGCATTCTGCCGGCCGGCGATTCCGAGGCTTTCGTCGAGCTCTTCGTCGGCTTCGTGCTCGCGTTGCTCGCCGGGATCGTTTCGGTTTATTTGGTGTTGGTGCTGCTGTTCCACAGCGGCACGCAACCGATCGTCATTTTGGCAGCGGTACCGCTGTGTGGCGGCGGTGCGTTCGGTCTGCTGCTGCTGACGGGCACTGCGCTCTCGCTGCCGTCCTTGATCGGCCTGCTGCTGCTCAATGGTATTGCCGTCAAAAATTCCATCCTGATCGTCGATTACGCGATTCTCGGTGAGCAGGCCGGGATGTCGCGCGATGAGGCGTTGATCGATGCCTGTCGCAAGCGGGCTCGCCCGGTGATCATGACCACGCTCGCCATGGGCGCCGGCATGTTGCCGATTGCCTTGGGTCTGGGTGCCGACGGTAATTTCCGCACGCCACTCGGGGTGTCGGTAATCGGCGGTCTGATCACCTCCACACTGCTCTCGCTGGTGGTCGTGCCCGCTGCGTATTCAGTGGTAGCCGAGATTACCGAACAGCGACTGCGACCGATGCTGCGCCGCTTTGTGCACCACTAGAGCAGATCGCGCAGGCGGTACCACAGCATCGCCAGCACGAGCGCAGGTCGGCGCAGCGCCGCGCCCCCGGGAAAGTCGCGGTGCCGAATGCGGGCAAAGATATCGAAACGTTCGCTTTGACCACTGATGGCTTCGGCCAATAACTTGCCGGCGAGACCAGTAAGCGCAATGCCGTGGCCGCTGAAGCCCTGCACGAAATACACGTCTGGTTCGAGTTCGCCGAAATGCGGCGCGCGATTGAGCGTGATGTCGACGAGCCCGCCCCAGGCATAGTCGACGTCCACATCGGCGAGCTGCGGGAAAACTTTGAGCATGCGCGCGCGCGTGGCGCGGCGCGTGCCCAACGGATCGAGACCCGAGTAGCTCACTCGCCCACCGAAGAGCAAACGGTGATCCGCCGAGCGTCGAAAATAATCGATCACCCAATTGATGTCGGTAACCGCGGCATTGTTGCGAATGAGTGCCGCCGCGCGTTCGGCACCGAGCGCCTGTGTCGCAACGATGTACGTGCCAACACCGATGATTTTCCGCGCCAGCGCCGGCGCGGTGGGTCCAAGCCAAGCGTTACCACAGAACGCGAGCTGCCGACAGCGCACCTCGCCTCGGGCGGTACGGACGGTGAGACCCGTTGCCTGCGTATAACTGAGTGCCCGCGAGTACTCGAATATTTTGACGCCGAGACGCTCGGCAGCCGCGGCCAGTCCCTGAGTATATTTGAGCGGATGCAGGTGTCCGCAGAGCGGGTCGAGCGTACCGGCGATATAGCGGTCGGTGGCGATCAGGCCGCGCAACTCGTCGCGTTCGACCATGCGCACTGAGTGATAGCCGTAGCGTTGATCCAGCATGTCGACTTCGTCGCGCAGCTCGCGTTCCTGCCGCGGCTTGAGGGCGACATGCATCTGCCCGGCGACGTAGTCGCAGTCTATCGCATATTTTCGAATGAGCTCGCGCTGCAGGGCGAGCGCCTCGACACTCATGTCCCAGATCCGCCGCGCATCGCCGGCACCGACCAAAGATTCGAGCTTGCTTTGCCCGCAGGCGACGCCGGTGATGGCCTGCGCACCGCTGCGTCCCGAGGCGCCCCAGCCGATGACTTCGGCCTCGAGCAGTGCGACGCGATAGCCGCGCTCGGCCAGATGCAGCGCGGCCGAGCAACCGGCGATGCCGCCGCCAACCACGCCGACATCGACCTCGATCGAGCCTGTGAGGGCGGGTCGCGGCGGCGTTGCTGCGGCGTTGGCGGCAGCACTGGCGGCGTACCAGGAGTCGACGTGCGGACTCATGCGCTCAAATCGCGCCGAGGTACCACTGCATTTCGAGCGGCGTGACGTAAGAGTTGAACTCGTCGAGTTCGGCCTGTTTGACCGTGGCGTAGTGGTCGCGGAACGGTCGGCCGAGGTAGCTCGCGGCGAATTCGCTGCGTCGGAAACGTTCGACGGCGCTCGCCCAATGGGCAGGCAGCGTTTCGCCGCTTTCGCGATAGGCGTTGCCACGGACCGGGGCGATCGGTTCCAGCCCTTCGGCGATGCCGTGGTGGATGCTGGCCAGCACCCAAGCCACCACCAAATACGGGTTGGCATCCGCCCCCGCCAGGCGATGCTCGATGCGCCGATTACGCTCGTCGCTGACCGGCAAGCGCAGCGCCGAGCCGCGGTTATTGACCGACCACGAGGGGATCATCGGCACGTAGGCCTCGGGTCGAAAGCGTCGATAGGAGTTCGGGCCAGGCGCACACACGGCAACGCTGTCGCCCATGGTGCGTAGCAGACCGCCGAGCGCGTGACGCAGGGCGCTGCTGTCGACGCCGTGGTGCGGGGCGTCCTCACCCGCAGCGGCGGGATCGGGGCAGGCAAAGAGGTTTGCACCTGCTGCATCGAGCAGGCTGACGTGCACGTGCAGGCCAGAGCCCGCCATGTCGCGGTAGGGCTTCGGCAGGAAAGTGGCATCCCAACCCTGCTCGCGGGCGACGCTGCGGACCACACGCTTGAAGCGCAGGGCCTCATCGCAGGCCTGCAGGGCGTCGGCGCGGTGGACGAGGTTGACCTCGAATTGGCCCGGCCCATATTCGGCTAGAGCGCTGGTGGCGGGCAGACCTTGGGCACGCGCGACCTCGTCAATCCGCGATAAAACTTTTGAATATTCATCGAGATCTGTCATCGAATTGATCTGAGTTCGAAACTCTCGTCGACCGCTGCGGGGCAGCGGCGGAGGCTGCGGCTGGCCCGCGGAGGTGCGGGCTCGATCGATGAAATAGAACTCGTATTCGATCGCCACCACCGGCGTGAGGTTGAGTCGGTGGAACTTGTCCATCACTCGCGCGAGCACGTTGCGCGGGTCGGCGAAGAACGGCCGACCATCGTGTTCGTACATCGAGACCTGCAGCTGCGCGAGGTCACCACTTTGCCAAGGCACCGGTACCAAGCTGCCGGGCAGCGGTTTGCAGGGGCGGTCGGCATCGCCCTCATCGAAGCCGAGGCCGGTCGCCTGAATGGTGCCGCCCAAAACGTCGAGAGCGAACATCGAGCCCGGCAGCAGCATGCCCTCGGCGTAGAGCCGGTCGAGCGCCTCGCGCTCGATGCGTTTGCCGCGCTCGACGGTATTGAGATCATTCAGGAAAACGTCGACGTGACGCGTCTGCGGGTAGCGTTCGAGGAAGCGCTCGAGTTCCGGAAAAGCCGTCATGATGCCCCGCAAGAAAAACGCAGCATAAGCGTTAGGGCCTCTGTGCGGCAACATCTAACGTGAATATAGATTCAATAAAAACAATAAGTTAGTGCAATAATCTCAACGGCTGGACGGGTATACAGGGGCCTGCTGTGTTCTAATGATCCAGGCCTCGGCTCTTGTCCGAGCGCCGCCTCCCTTATGTCCGCGCGCCCAGTCATTGGTATTCCCGCCGATCGTCGCATGGTCGGCCCGCATCCCTTCCATATGGTTGGGGAGAAGTACGCGCATGCCGTCGCCCGTGCTGCGGGTGCGCTGCCGCTTTTGATCCCCGTGTTGCCCGAGCCGCTTGCGGTGGTCGAATTGCTCGCCGGTTTGGATGGTCTGCTGTTTCCGGGTAGTCCCTCGAACGTGGAGCCGCATCACTACGAAGAGGGGCCGAGCGAGCCCGGTACCTTGCACGATCCCGAGCGCGACGCGACCACGCTGCCGCTCATTCGCGGTGCGATCTCGGCCGGTGTGCCGATCCTCGGCATGTGTCGCGGTTTCCAGGAAATGAACGTTGCTTTGGGCGGCAAGCTCTGGCAACGCGTGTACGAAGTGCCGGGATTGCGTGATCACCGCGAGGACAAATCGGCGCCGCTCGATACGCAGTACGGACCGGCGCACGAGGTGCTGCTCGAGCCCGGGCGCCTGCGCGAGTGGGCGGGTGGAGCGGAGCGGATCGCGGTGAACTCCCTGCATGCGCAGGGGGTCAAGCATCTCGCGCCGCGGCTGCGGGTCGAGGCGCGCGCGGTCGACGGCCTGATCGAGGCGTTCTCGCTGCCCGACGCCAAGGCCTTCACCTATGCGGTGCAGTGGCACCCGGAGTGGCGGGTGATGGCCAATGATTTTTCGGTGGCGATGTTCGCCGCTTTCGGCGAGGCCGCCCGTGTGCGCGCCCGCCAGAGGTTCGTGTCATGACAGATCAGATTTCGCAGTTTTTCCGTGAGCACAACATTCAGGAGGTCGAGGCGATCGTGCCTGACATGGCCGGAATCGCTCGCGGTAAAGTCATGCCCGCGCAAAAGTTTCAGGTCGATCAGGGCATGCGCCTGCCCGAGAGCATTTTCCTGCAGACGGTCACCGGCGATTACCCGGAAGAAACCGCCGCAGCGATGAGTCCGGCGGAGATCGACATCATCCTCAAGCCCGACCCACGCACCATTCGTCGCGTGCCGTGGACGCCCGAGCCCACGGCGCAGGTAATCCACGATTGTTTCTATGCCGACGGGCGGCGCGTGAAGATGGCGCCGCGTGAAGTGTTGCGCCACGTGCTCGATCTTTATGCGCAAAAAGGCTGGGAGCCCGTCGTCGCGCCCGAGCTCGAGTTTTATCTCGTCGAGCCGAATATCGATGCCGACTATCCGCTCAAGCCACCGATCGGGCGCTCGGGACGCGCCGAGCCCGGGCGGCAGTCCTACAGCATCGCGGCGGTCAATGAATTCGATCCGCTGTTCGATGACGTCTATCAATTTTGTGAAGATCAGGACATCGCCATCGACACGCTCATCCACGAGGACGGGCCGGCGCAGATGGAGATCAATTTGCTGCACGGCAACGCGCTCGATCTTGCCGATCAGGCCTTCATGTTCAAACGCACGGCGCGCGAGGCTGCGCTGCGTCACAAGATGTATGCGACCTTCATGGCAAAACCGCATGCCAAGGAGCCAGGCAGCGCGATGCACATTCACCAGAGCATCGTCGATCGCAAAACCGGCAAGAACGTGTTTTCGAATGGCGACGGCACGCCAACGCCGTTGTTCTTTTCGCATATCGCCGGCCTGCAACGGTATTTACCGGCGGCCATGGCGCTGCTCGCGCCGAATGTGAATTCGTATCGGCGTATCACGCGCTTTCAGGTGGCGCCGATCAACGTGCAGTGGGGCTACGACAATCGCACCGCAGGGTTGCGCATACCCGGGTCGGATCCGCAGTCGCGTCGTGTCGAGAATCGCTTGTCGGGTGCCGATGCCAACCCCTATCTCGCGAGCGCCGCCTCGCTCGCCTGCGGTTACCTTGGCATGGTGCAGGGCTTGTCGCCCACCGAACCGATCACCGGCAGCGCCCACGATTTACCGTTCTCGTTGCCGCGCAGCCTCGATGAGGCCATCCGCCTGCTGCGCGAGTGCGATCCCTTGATCGAGATTCTCGGCGAGAGTTTCGTGTCGGCGTTCACGCTGGTGAAGGAGGCCGAGTACGAGGTCTTCCTGCAGGTGATCAGTTCGTGGGAGCGCGAGCACTTGTTGCTCAACGTCTGAGCAGGCCTCGCGACGGCGCGCCCAAGTCGACTTAGCGATTAAGATGCAGCGATGACTGCTTCCTCCAAACCGCGCACGACCCGCGAGTGGCAGGCGCTAGACGCCGCGCACTATCTGCATCCCTTCACCGACACGCGCACCCTCGCGGAACGCGGTACACGCGTCATCACGCGAGCCGACGGGGTTTATTTGTACGACAGCGAGGGCAATCGCATTCTCGATGGCATGTCGGGTTTGTGGTGCGTCGCGCTCGGCTATGGACGGCGCGAGCTTGCCGAGGCGGCTTATCGGCAAATGCAGGAGCTGCCGTACTACAACAGC
>JBJTAV010000174.1:0-10896 GCA_046091005.1 Gammaproteobacteria bacterium
CTGACGATCAGGCCGAGAGCGGCGAAAATCCCGATAATTCTTTGAATGGACTGCGGCATGTCAGCGCTCCACCCGTGCGCGCGGGTCTTGTGCGGCTTCATCGGCGTTGGCACCAGCGCTCGCGCGCGGTGCCGTGACCGACACCTCAGGCTCGGCGTTGCGACGCTGCTGCTCGATCAGTTTGTCGAGCGGCAGGTAGAGCATTTGGTTGTTGCCCTTGGTGTCGACCACCACCTTTTGCGAGCGACCGAGAACGTTCTCGACGGCCTCGATGTAGAGACGATCGCGCGTCACCCGCGGCGACTTCTCGTATTGGCCCACCAACTGCTTGAAGCGTTCGGCTTCACCCTCTGCCACCGCCACGACTTGCGCGCGATAGGCCTCGGCCTCTTGCAGTTGCCGTGAGGCGCCGCCCTCTGCCACCGGGAGAATGCCGCTGGCGTAAGCCTCGGCTTCTTTGACGAGACGTTCTTTGTCGGCGATCGCCTTGTTGGCGTCTTCCTGCGAAGGCCGCACGTCCGTCGGCACCTGGATGTCGGTCAGGTTGACGCTGGTGATGATGATGCCCGTGGCGTACTGATCGAGCGTGCGCTGAATGAGTTCTTTGGTGCGCGTGGTCGCCTGCTCACGCTTCGAGATCAGGATTTCTTCGAGCGTGCTGCGGCCGACGACTTCGCGGATGGCCATTTCGCCAACGTCGCGCAAGGTCTGCTCCGGATCTTTGACCTGGAACAAATATTTGACCGGGTCGCGCAACTGATACTGCACAGCGAGCGACATGTCGATGAGGTTGATGTCTTGGGTCAACACCTTGGCGGTGTAGTTGACACTGCTCACCTTCTGCGTGTTGACCTTGGTCAATGATTCAACCGGCCACAGATGAAAGCCAAGACCAGGGTCACGCACCGCAATGAACTGACCGAAGCGCTGGATGACACCGCGCTCGGCTTGATCGATGGTGAAGAAGCTCTGATACGCCCAAAAAATGACCGCGATACCCGCGATGATGGCGATCTGCGAGCGGTTGTCGCCGAGGGTCTGCTCGGGGCCGTCGCCCTGCGAGCCGCCGTCGCCGCCACCCCCTGGGCCCGCGCCCTTCAGGATGTTGTCGAGCTTGCGCTGAAACTTGCGAAAGGCGTCATCGCCGCCCGCAGGTTTGCCGGAGCGTTTGCCCCAAGGGTTTTTCTGGCTGCCGCCAGGTTCATTCCATGCCATAGGTGTTTTTCTGTTGCGCCAGGTGGGTCGGGAGGGGGCGCTTGATCTCCCGGATTGTATTTAGCCCCCCTGCAGCACACAAGGTTGCGGCCCCTCAAAACTGTCAACTTTGATGTCGGCGATTTCGACGCCGGGACTGCGGCCAAGTTCCCGAGCCTCGGATTCGGGGATATTGGCGATGAGTTCGAGCCCCCCGTCATCGAGATACCGCTCGCCCTGCACGACGCCCGCCGCGAACAAACGCGCCCGCAAGGACCCCGCGTGGCGGGCATCGACGCGCACCGTCCGCGGCCGCGCAAAGCGCGATAAACGCTCGGCGATCGAGCTCATGAGATCGTGCAACCCGAGCCTGCGGGCAGCCGAAATCCATACGCTCGTCACTTCGCCCGTCCCGTCGCGCTCCACGTGCGGCACGGCCTCCAGCCGATCGATTTTGTTGTACACCCGAATTTGTGGCAGGGAACCCGCGCCGACTTCATCGAGCACCGCGTTGACCTGATCGATACGCTCGTCACGGCGAGGATCGCTCGCGTCGATGACGTGCAACAGCAGCGTCGCCTCGCGCGCTTCGGTGAGCGTGGACTGGAAGGCCGCCACGAGTTCGTGCGGCAGTTCGCGGATGAACCCGACCGTGTCGGCCACCACGATCGGCGCGCCGCCGGGCAGCGTGACGCGTCGCACAAGAGGATCGAGCGTTGCAAAAAGCTGATCTGCGACGTACGCATCGGCGCCTGTGAGCGCCCGAAAGAGGGTCGACTTGCCGGCGTTGGTGTAGCCCACGAGCGCGACCGAGGGAATCGGGATTTCCACGCGACGCTGGCGTCCTGTCTCGCGCTGCTGCTTGAGTTTTTCGAGGCGGCGACTGAGCACACGCACGCGTTCACCGAGCAGGCGCCGATCCGTTTCGAGCTGGGTCTCACCCGGTCCCCGCAGACCGATGCCGCCCTTCTGGCGCTCAAGGTGGGTCCAGCCACGCACCAGTCGGCTCGACAAGTGCCGCAATTGTGCGAGCTCGACTTCGAGCTTGCCTTCGTGGCTGCGTGCGCGCTGAGCAAAGATATCGAGGATCAGCGCATTGCGATCGAGCACGCGCAGCCCGGTGAGTTTTTCGAGATTGCGCTCCTGGCTCGGCGAGAGCGCGTGATCGACCAGAATCACCTCGGCGCAGGAGTCGACCGCAGCCTGGCGGATTTCTTCGGCCTTGCCACTACCCACAAAGAAACGTGGATCCGGCCGGTCGCGCCGACCGGTTACGGTGACCGCCCCGGAAACGCCCGCGGACTCGGCAAGCTGCGAGAACTCTTCGAGATCTTCGGCCTCGACAGGCGAGCCGAGCCCGATGCGAACAAGGACGGCGCGCTCACCGCCGCGCGGACGCTCAAACACGCTGCGTTACGATCACTCGGCGGGCATCGCGTCTGCGGACTCCGGCTCGTCGGCCGAGGGCAGGCGCACATTGCGCGCGGGGACCACCGTGGAGATCGCGTGTTTGTACACCATCTGATTGACGGTGTTTTTGAGCAGGACGACGAACTGGTCGAAAGAGTCGATCTGACCCTGCAGCTTGATGCCATTCACGAGGTAGATGGAGACGGGCACCCGCTCCTTGCGCAGTTGGTTCAGGAAGGGGTCCTGCAGAGACTGACCCTTGGCCATGATGTAACTCCTTGATTTTTATATTCGCCCCGGGTTCCCCCGGGACCTCTCTCCCCCTAGTGGACAATTTACCACGGCGGGGGTTCCGCATTACCAGGCCGAACACACAACAACAGCCTCGTCCACCCAGTGCGCGAGCGCCTGCCGGTCAAAGGGCTCGAGCCGCCGCCAGCCGGGATCGGCGTTGATCCAGGTCAGCTGCCGCTTGGCGAGCTGCCGCGATGCCGCCACGGCTCGCTGGACCGCCTCATCGAGTGAACCCTCACCCCCGAGGTGAGCCAGTAACTGGCGATAACCGACAGCCCGCAACGCCGCCGCACTTTTCGGGATGTCGGGGCGGGAGCGCAAAGTTTCAACCTCGACCAGAAAGCCTGCCGCCATCATCCGCTCGAATCTTTGGGCGATACGCTCGTGCAGTAATGCCCGATCGGCAGGGACGAGCGCATAGCGGGCGAGCGATAACCCGGCGGCCGGCGATTTTGTCCCCCGCTGCCAGTCACTGATCGAGCGCCCGCTGAGGGTGTGTACTTCGAGTGCACGCTGTATGCGCTGCGGATCATTGGGGTGGATGCGGGCCGCAGCCTCGGCATCCACTGCAGCGAGCTCCGCGTGCAGCGCAGGCCAGCCGTGTTGCGCCGCGCGCGCATCGATCTGTGCTCGCACCTCGGGATCTGCCTTGGGGAGCGCTGCGATACCGCGCACCAGAGCGTTGAAGTAAAGCATCGTGCCACCCACCAACACCGGCATGCGACCACGAGCAAGAATATCTTTGATCGCGGCGAGCGCATCGACCACGAACTCCCCCGCGCTGTAGGACTGCTGCGGATCGCGGATGTCGATCAGGTGATGCGGCACACGAGCGCGGGTCGCCGCATCGGGCTTCGCCGCACCGATATCGAAGCCGCGGTAGACCTGCGATGAATCGACACTGATGATCTCGATCGGCACGCGCTCGGCCAGCGCGAGCGCGAGATCGCTCTTGCCGCTCGCCGTCGGGCCAGCAAGCAATATCGCATCGATGGCCGTCATCGGCCGCGCAAAAACAGTTGATCGAGCTGCTCGAGACTCAGCTGCGTCCAGGTAGGACGACCATGGTTGCACTGCCCCGCCCGCTCGGTGTTTTCCATATCGCGCAGCAATGCGTTCATCTCGGGCACACCCAATCTTCGACCGGCGTGGATCGCACTGCGACAGGCGATGTTGCCCAGCAGCACATGCGCCGCCGCCTCGAGATGATGACTACCGCGCTCATCACGAAGGTCGCGAATGACCTCGCGCACGAGCGGCGCCGGGTCGATCGTCGTGAGCAGCGCGGGCGCGGCCCGCACCGCCACGCGACCGGGACCCAGCACATCAATTTCGAAACCCGCCTTGGCAAATTCCGGGGCCAAGGTCTCGAAGCGTTCGGTTTCGTGGACAGCGACCTCGACCACGCGCGGCTCGAGCAAACGCTGCATGGCAGGCTGCCCGCCGAAGTCGCGCTTCATGCGCTCGTAGAGCACGCGCTCGTGGGCCGCATGGGCATCCACCAACACGAGCCCGGTCGCATTTTGCGCAAGAATATAGATGCCATGCAGCTGCGCGATGGCCGTACCGAGTGAGCCCGCAGGCTGCATTGAGTCAGACTGCGGTGCGTTCGACCGCGGCAGCCTATCAAAGATTTCGCCGAACGACGGCGGGATTTCGCCCTGGGCCTGCGAGGTCGCGCTCGAAAAGTTTGCCAGCTCCGGCGCAGCGACAGCCGGCTCAGCGACAATACCAAGTGCTGCAACCCTTGCCGTGGGCGCTGCCTCGCCGGCGCCGACTCCGAGTGCATCGTGCACGGCACGAAACACGAAATCGTGGATCTGCCGCACATCGCGAAAGCGCACTTCAAGCTTTTGCGGATGCGCGTTGACGTCGACCCATTCGGGGTCGAGATCGAGATAAACGAGATAGGCAGGTTGCCGACCGTGATAGAGCACATCGCGATAACCCTGCCGCACGGCTCCGGCGAGCACGCGGTCGCGGACCGCGCGGCCGTTGACGTAGGCGAATTGTTGATCGCTCGCATTGCGCGCCGCGTGCGGCTGCCCGAGCCAACCCCAGAGCGTGACCGAGCCGGAACGACGCTCGAAGGGCAGCGCCTCGGCAATGAATTCTTCGCCCATGATGCTCGCGATCCGCGCGCGCTGCGCCTCTGGCGTGCGCGCAAGCGGCGCATCGAGCAGCACCCTGCCCTCGTGACGCAAGCGAAAAGCGACATCGAACCGCGCGAGCGCAAAACGCTCGACGAGCCTTGCGATATGTCCAAGCTCCGTGCTCTCGGTACGCAGGAACTTGCGACGCGCAGGCACGTTGTAGAAGAGATCGCGTACTTCGACCAGCGTGCCGCGCGGTTGCGGCGAGGGTGACACTGCCGAAAGCTCCCCGCCCTCGACACGGACCTCGGCGCCCTGCGCCGCACCCTGCGCGCGCGAAGCGATCCGCAAGCGCGACACCGAACCGATCGAGGGCAGTGCCTCGCCGCGAAATCCCAAAGAGCGAATGGCGGCGAGATCTTCGAGTGAACTGATTTTGCTGGTCGCATGTCGCTGCACCGCGATCGGCAATTCGGCGGGTTCGATCCCGTGACCGTCATCGAGCACACGCACGAGCCGCACCCCACCCGCCTCGATGTCGATGTCGATGGCCGAGGCGCCCGCATCGAGCGCATTTTCGACCAATTCTTTGATGAGCGATGCAGGACGCTCGACCACCTCGCCGGCAGCGATCTGGTCGACGAGCGCGCTCGGCAACTGGCGTATGGGCACGGCGGCGTTTACAGCTTGCCGGAACGGGCCGACTCGCCCGCCTCATCCGCAGTCGCCACGACCCGGCGATCGGCCTCGCGCGTGCGCTTGGCATCGCGCTCTTTGGCGAATCGCGAGCCATCGGGCGGATGATCGGCAAAGTATTGGCGCACGCCGTCGAAAATGGCCTCGGCAAGCGCTTCGCGACGCTCTGGCTTGCCGAGCAAGCGCTCGTCAGTGGGGCTCGAGATAAAGGCCGTCTCGACCAGCATCGAGGGGATATCCGGACTTTTGAGCACCACGAAACCCGCCTGTTGAACTTTGGGCTTGCGCACATCGTTCACGCGACCGAGCGAGCGCAGAACGCGCTCTGCAGCCACCATGCTCTGATCGATTTGCGCCGACTGCGCAAGATCGACCAACACCGAGGCGATCACCGGATCTTTGTCATCGATCGAGACACCGCCCGCCAGATCGGCGGCGTTTTCACGATCGGCGAGCATCCTCGCCTGCTCGTCGGTTGCGCCCTTGAGCGAGAGCACATAGACCGAGGAACCTGAAACCCGCGGGTCACGGACCGAATCGGCATGCACCGACACGAAGAGCTGGGCGCCGGCATCGCGAGCGCGCCGAATTCTTTGGCGCAGAGTGAGGAAATAGTCGCCCTCGCGCGTCAGGATGGCGCGCATGCCGGGCTCGCGATTGATGCGTGTGGCGAGCTCGCGTGCGATATCGAGCACCACGTCTTTCTCGCGCAAGCCCGCACGACCGATCGCACCCGGGTCCTGACCGCCGTGACCCGCATCGATCGCCACCACTACATCACGACCTTCGGCCGGCTCGTGCTCGGTTTTGACGGGAGTCAGTGCCGCAACCGGCGGGGACGCAGCGGGCACGGAGGCCGGAATCGCTGCCGGTGTTGGCGCGGGGGAACTCGCCGCGGGCGGCCACACCATGAAGGTGAAGCGCTTGGCGGGGGCCCTGGGCGGCGTCCAGTTGACGATGGCCTCGGGGCGAAGCTCGAACACCAGCCGCAGATCGCCGTTCGCCTGGGGCCCCGAGCGTACGGCGGTAATCAGGTTGCCAAGACTCTTGGGCAGGGGTTTCGCTGACTTTGCTCGCGTGGCCGGAAGATCGAGCACGAAGCGCTGCGGCCGCTTGAGCTCAAGGTGCCGAGGAAGTGCCTCGGCGGCCAGCACGATCTCGACCTCGGCAGGTGTGTCGCCGCCCGGTGACGGCGCCGTCATCTGCACGGCCAGCAGCTCGTTTTGCACCGCCTGCGCAGGCGCCACCATCGCCACAACGGCGAGCAGCAACGCGAGTACAAGACGGCCAATCATGGGCCGAGAATGTACGCGCTTGAGACTAAATATTTCAACCAAAATCAATGCCCTGCATTTGAAAACTCGGGCGCTTGCGAGACCCTGGCAAGCCACAGCGTACCGACCTCGCTGCAGGGTAAGAAAGCGAGGCTATGGGCTTTGGCATCGCCGCTCAGGCGCACGATCAGATCTGCCTTCGGCAGCAGCGACTCGCCGCGCTCTGGCCACTCGATGAGCCAGAGCGCATGACGCTCGTCATGATCGGCAAGCCCGAGCGCGAGCACGTCCTGCGGGTCCGCCAGCCGATAGAAGTCGAGATGGATCACCCGCCATGGCGGGCAGACATAGCTCTCGAGCAGGCTGTAACTCGGGCTCTTCACCGCCCCCGATACCCCCAGCGCGCGCAGCAGCCCGCGCACCAGCGTGGTTTTGCCTGCGCCCAACTCGCCCTGCAGATATACCCGCAGAGCGCGCGCCGGCGGATCGGCCGGAAGGCTGCGGCCGAGCGCTGCACCGATGCCCTGCGTCTGGGCATCGCTTTGCGAGCTGACGGTCTGCGGCGCGACGGACTGTGACGCGGCCGTCGGCGGAACGCCTTTGATCATGACGCCAACACCGCGGGCAAGGCAGCCGCCAACTCGCTTGCCAGCAGGCCACGGTCCTGACGGACGCTGCCGCCCTCAGCTGCGATCGACTCACCCACGAGCGAATCACCCACGAGCAAATCACCCACGAGCAAATCACCCGCGAGCGCATGCCAGAGCACCCCGACCCGCGCTGCGAGCGGCGTGCTTATTCTTTGACCCTTTATTTTTTGTCCCAGCAGGGCCGCAATGACCCCGGTGAGGACATCGCCCATGCCGGGTGCCGCCATCGCCGGGTTGCCGTAGGGACAAAGCCATGGCACACGATCCGATACCAGCGTGCCCGCCCCCTTGAGCACGATCGTCGCCGGATAAGCCGCCTCGAGTGCACGCAAAGCCGCGAGGCGATCCTGCTGGATCTCCGCCGAAGAAATCCCGAGCAGACGCGCCGCCTCACCGGGATGCGGCGTCAGCACGCAACGCGCAGGCGTCGCGCGCGATTCGGCGAGCACGTTGAGCGCATCGGCATCGACCACCGCAGGCAAATCCAACCGGGCAAGAACAGTGCACACTTGCGAAAACACGGCTCGACCCCAAGGCGTACGACCGAGACCCGGGCCTACGGCAACAGCGTCAGCGGTCTCAAAGATTTCGATGAGCGCATCGCCGCCGAGATCGACAGGCTCAATGCCTCTGACCATGAGTTCGGCGCAGCCCGCCGCCACAGGCGCCACTGAACTTGGTGCCGTGAGCACCGTCACTCGTCCGGCACCCGCCCGCAGCGCCGCGATCCCCGCGAGCCGCGCTGCACCCGGCATGCCCTCACCGCCGCCCACCACCACGACATGCCCCGCATCACCTTTGTGCGCATCGTGTCTGCGACGCGCCAAGGCCGAGGACAACATCGCCCGGTCGAGCAGGCGCGCAGTCGGCGAGTGCTCTGTACCCGTAGTGCTCTTGCGAGCAGTGATTTTTTCGCCGATGCTCAAAGAATCGAAGCAGATTTTACCCGCATGCTGCGGCCCTTCGCGCAACCACAGCCCCTGCTTGCGAGCAATGAAAGTCACGGTGAGATCGGCAACCACCGCCTGACCGCGCACCACTCCGGTATCGCCACACAGCCCCGAAGGTATGTCGATGGCGAGCACGGGGCGCCGCGATTCATTGATCGCAGCGATGACGTACGCCAGCTCCTCACGCACGTCGGTGTTGAGGCCGATGCCGAGCAAGGCATCGACGATGACATCGCTGCGAGCCAACCGACTCGCGAGTTCCTGCGGCTCGTGGGCCAGCACCGGCACACCGGCCGCGAGGCACTCATCCGCTGCACGCGCCGCGTCATCTTTGAGTCGCTCGCGGCCGACGAGAGCCACGACCCGCGGCGACAGGCCGGCACTCTTGGCGAGGCGCGCGAGGACATAACCATCCCCGCCATTGTTACCGGCCCCACAGAACACCAGCAGATCTCGCGCCACCGGCCAACGCGCGCGCGACTCGCGCAGCGCCGCAGCGGCCGCACGAGTCATGAGCTCGTAGCCCGAAATTCCCGAGTCGATCGCGGCTGCATCAAAAACGCGAACCGCGGCTGTGGAATAGAGTCCGTTCATCGCTGCCCCGTCGAATGGCGCGGGGAGTATACGGGCCCCGATATACTCGCGACATGCCGAGCGCAGACCTGCGTGCCTTGCGGCGCGAACTCGACTCTCTCGCCGCCGAACTGGGTTTTTCGGCACTCGGAGTCGCGCACCTCGAACTCGCCGAAGACGAACGCCACTTGCTGCGCTGGCTGGAAGCCGGACGCCATGGCGACATGCATTACATGACCCGTCATGGCACGCGCCGCTCGCGCCCCGCGGAACTGCGCCCGGGCACGATTTGCGCGATCAGCGTACGGCTCGATTATTGGCCCGCCAGTGCCGCGCCCGCCGAGTCGGTGCTGGCACGCAGTGATCTCGCCTACGTCTCGCGCTATGCGCTGGCGCGGGACTACCACAAGATCATGCGCAACGCGCTGCAGGATCTTGCCGATCGCATCGAGGCGCGAGTCGGGACATTCGGCTATCGCGTCTACGTGGACTCTGGCCCGGTGCTCGAAAAAGCGCTGGCGAGGAATGCAGGTCTCGGCTGGATCGGCAAACACACCAACCTCATCGCCCGCGGTGCCGGCTCCTGGTTTTTTTTGGGCGAGATCTACACCGACTTGCCCCTGCCGATCGACCCCGCGGTTGGCGCGCACTGCGGTAGCTGCGAGGCCTGCCTGCCCGCCTGTCCGACGGGTGCGATCACCGCACCCTACGAGCTCGATGCGCGCCGCTGCATCAGTTATCTCACGATCGAGCTTCAAGGCGCGATCCCGGTCGAGTTCAGACCCCTCATCGGTAATCGCATCTATGGTTGTGATGACTGCCAGCTCGTTTGCCCCTGGAACAAATTCGCACAGGCCGCAGCGCATCCCGATCTACGCACGGTTCGTAATGGGCTAGATGTCGCGCCGCTCGCCGAGTTATTTCTTTGGACTGCCGAAGAGTTCGAGTCGCGCCTGCGGGGCTCTGCCATCCGGCGCATTGGTCATGAGCGTTGGCTCAGAAACATTGCCGTGGCGCTCGGCAATGGTCCTGCGAGTGGTGAAGTTGGCAAACGCGCGCGAGGGGTGTTGAAAGAGCGGCTTGAGCACGCCTCGCCCTTGCTACGCGAACATATCGAATGGGCGCTCGCCCAACTCGAGCGGCGCACGATGTAACGCTCGCTGAAGAGAAACTAAATGCGCGTGCAGCGCTTGTTGTCGATGAGTCGAGTCTGCCCGAGACGGGCTGAGCACATTACAACGAGATCGCTCTCCGAGATGCTCGGTTTGCGCAAAGTATTGATGCTGACTACCGAAAAATAATCGACCTTGAACCCATCCGCCGTAAGCGCCGCGCGCGACTTCGACTCAAGCTGCATGATTTCCGACAGCGCGGGCGACTCGGTTTCGATCGTCTCGGCCATTTTGGACAGCTCTTCGTACAGGCGAGACGCATTCCGGCGCTCCTCGTCCGAAAGGTATTGATTACGCGAACTGATGGCGACCCCATCGGGCGTGCGCACGACCGGCGCGCCGACCACGTTGACGGGCATCCGCAGTTCTTCGACCATGCGGCGGATCAAAACAAGCTGCTGAAAATCTTTCTCGCCAAAAACCGCAATGTCGGGCTGCACGATATTGAACAGCCGATTGACCGTACCGGCGAGCGCCTCGAAATGCCCGGGGCGCAAGCCGCCGCAAAGAACATCGGCAATGCCCGGCATCTCGATCCGCACGGCATTCACGAGACCGTTCGGGTAGAGCTCGGCGGCGTTCGGGCGATA
>JBJTAV010000175.1:0-4395 GCA_046091005.1 Gammaproteobacteria bacterium
CAAGCGCTGCATCATCGGTGCCTGAAAGGCCGAGTAACCGTAACCAACCATGGCCACGATGGACGTGGCCGCCGCCATGTACCAGAAGCTCGGCTTGCCAAGCAGCAAACGCCACGTGGCGACGATGCCTGCGCGCTCTGGCGTGGGGAGACCGGGTGGGTCGGTGTAGCCACGAGGCGGCTCGCGGACCGTGGCGAACACCAACAAGCCGAACAATACGCCCGGTACACCGAGCGCCAGGAAAGCAAAGCGCCAACCGAAATTGCTGCCCCAGCCCAAGGTCTCGGGCAGATGGCCCAAAGCAAAGAAATCGAGGACGCGCACTACGGTGGCATCGGGCAATTGACCGAGCGGACCACCGATCAAGAAGGCGAGGGCGGAGCCGAGCATCACGCCGGTGGAGTAGGTCGAAAGCGCTTTGGCACGGCCCGCGGGCCGGTAGTAGTCGGCGATGACCGAGTTCGAGGGCGGGTTGCTGCCCGCTTCGCCGATGGCGACACCGATGCGGGCGATGAGCAAGAACAGGAAACCGGTAGCCAGGCCGCACAGCGCGGTCATGAGCGACCACAGGGCAATACACAGCGAGATGATGGCGATGCGGTTGTAACGGTCGGCTGCCAGCGCGATGGGGATACCCATCAGCGCGTAAAAAAGCGCGAACGGGGGACCGGCAAGAAACCCGAACTGGGTGTCGGTCAACCCGAACGTGGAGATGACTGGCTGCGCGAGTACGCCGAGCAACGCGCGGTCAATGAAATTGAGGGTGTATACCGCGGTCAAGGTGAAGAGCACGTACCCGCGGTACCGTGCGCTGCCAAAGTCGCGACCCTGAAGCGTCTGTTCGTTGCTGTTCACCGAATGACTATAACGGTTTCAAAGAAAGATGGAAGAGTCGCGACAAGTGAATTAGCGCGTCTGATTTGAAGAGTCGCTTTGCAGCCAATCGAGGGTGTTCTGCCAGAGCAGGGATGCGGCCGGGCGGAAGTAACCCATGTGTCCTATTGTCTTCATCCCCAATTCACCGGGCTTGACCGTGATCAGTTCCACCGGAGCATTGGCGTAGGCGGCCATGAACGCATCGCGTGAGGCCGGCATGGCCCAGTTGTCATCGGCGGCATTGATGGCACGAATCGATGTGCGAACGGTCAAAAATCTTTGAGCGAGATCAGGCAGTTCAGGGTCTTCGAAAAAATAGCGGGGCCATGCGCACCAGCGTCGCCACTGATAGAAGATGTCGCGAGGCAGATTCTCGCCGAGTCCCAGAGTGTTCCAGGCGAGATACCCCCGCGAGTGCACGAGCAATGGTCCGATCACTCGCCACAGCAGCATGACGCGCAGGCGCTCGAGCGGTGGCATCCAGCCATGCCAGCCAGCGCCCGTCGCAAATGTTGCCATCCGTTGCACACGATCGTGATTCGGCAGCAAGCCGAGTGCATGGCCCCCGTAAGAGTGGCCGACCATCAGCAGCGGCTCGCGATCGATGCCGGTCAGGTGATCGATCAGAGCCGCGAGATCGAGCTCGGCCCAATCGAAATAGTTCATGCGGAATCCGCGCAGGGTCGGCGGTGCCGATTGACCGACACCGCGATAGTCGAGGGTCCAGGTCTCAAGACCGCGTTGGGCGGCGACGGCCGCGAAGCGTGCGTAGTAGTGCTGCGGCACGGCGGTTGCGCCCGCGATGATCAGGCGGCCTCGTCGCTCGACGTCAGGCGGGTAACGCAGGGCGCCTAGCCGATAGCCATCAGCTGCCGTCAGGGTGATGGCTTGTGGGTCGGTGGGCATGATCATCTGCCTCGCGGCTATTGATATGATTTGATACCATATTATAAATGATAAGCCGTCAAACCAAAAGGCAAGCAGCATGACGAATCGTCGCGATGTTCTGAGGCTGGTGGGTGGTGGCACGGTCGCGGCGGCGACGCTGCTGGGTACGGGCTGCTCCGCGATCGGCGCACCCTCGGCGGCGGCGCGAGAGCCCTGGCGGCGGGCGGGGCAGTACCGAGATGTACGCATGAACGCGCTCTCCTACGCGCTGCTCGCGCCGAATCCGCACAACCGACAGCCGTGGCTTGCCAGACTCGATGGCAACGATGCACTGAGTTTTTTTGTTGATCTGGAGCGGCGTCTTCCGGCTACCGACCCTTTCGATCGGCAGATCACCATCGGTTGTGGCGCCTTTCTCGAACTGCTCGCCATGGCTGCCGCCGAGCAGGGCTACGGTATCGAGATGACACTTTTCCCGGAGGGAGAGGACCTGAAGACGCTCGACGCTCGGCCGGTGGCGAGTCTGCGCTTCGTCGCCGGCGCAGCCAGGGGCGATCCTCTGTTCCAACAGGTTCTCGCACGTCGCTCGAACAAAGAAATTTACGAAGCCCGTGATGTTCCGCCGGCTGCGCTCGCGCAGCTCGCAGCCGCAGCGCGGGTGTATGGCGTCACTTCGATGGCGGTGGGCAACGAGACTCTCGCAGGTAAGTTGCGCGATTTGACCTGGCGCGCACATCTCAAAGAAGTCACGACGCCCTCTGCCAATCAGGAATCCGTCGATCTCATGCGCATCGGTGCTCGCGAAGTAGCGGCCAATCCGGATGGGATTGAGCTTGAGGGCGCAATGATCGAAGTAGGTCGACGCATCGGGCTGGTGAGCCGGGAGGCGCTTGCCGATCCGACCTCGACCGCCTTCAAGCAAGGGCTCGAGCTCTACAACAAGATGGCGATGTCCGCGCGTGCTTTCGGCTGGCTAAGCAATGCAAATCAATCGCGCAGCGATCAAATCAATGCGGGCCGTGCGTACTTGCGCATGAATCTCGAAGCCACTGCGCTTGGGCTCGGGGTGCATCCCTGGAGTCAGGCGCTGCAAGAATATCCTGAGATGAGGGGTCTCTATCGAGAGGCGCATGAGCTCATCGGTCACGGACAAACCCTGCAGATGCTGTACCGTATCGGCTATGCAGAACAAATCGGACCCACGCCGCGCAGGGGCCTCGATGCCCATCTCCTCTGAACGAAACGGCGCTCGAGCCCCTTCGGACGAAGAGTTGCTGTTTCGTTATTTCAATGAAATCGGCATCATCCATCAGCTCTCGAGCACGGCGTTTCAGCGTGTGCTGCCGTACGGGCTGACGGGTGCGCAGTTCACCGTGCTCAATCACTGTGTGCGTACCGGCGACAACAAAACGCCGGCGGAGCTCGCCGACATCCTGCAGGTGACTCGCGGCACACTTACGAGCACGCTTGCGCGACTCGCCGCAAAGAAGTTCATCCGCTTGGTTCCCGATGCCATCGACGGACGATCCAAGCGAGTGTTGTTGACGGCCGCGGGCCGTCGAGCGCGCGAACAGTCCATCAAGGCATCATGGCCCTTGCTGGAAGAGGTGAAGACCGTCTTGTCGCCGCGCGCAGCAGCTCAGCAGTTACCCACACTTGAAGCTCTTCGAGAGTGGTTGGACCGAAACCGCTGAGCTTGAGCGGCTGACGAAGCAGGCGCTGCTGCGCGGTTGTTAGCCGTCGATTAGCGCGGTCAGTCGGGCCAAGGCGTCTTCGATGACCTCGGGGGGAGCCCTCTCCACTTTGCGTGCTTTCCGAGCGGCGAGGTCAAGCATGCGAATTTTGTTTACAAGTGCGACACCACGGGTCTTTCGACAGCGACCCTCGAGTTGTACTGCAAAGCCCGCATAGCGTGAATAGTTGCCGCCTTGGGTAATCGGGGCAACGAGCACGTCCCCTAGCCGATTGAACTCTTCCGTGGTCAACACCAAAGCCGGCCTGATACCTTTCTGCTCGTGACCCAGTGCTGGGTCTAACGGTACAAAAACGATATCGCCGCGATCGTAAACGGCCATCACCACGCCTCTCGACCGATGGGTTTGGCGGACTCCCACAGTTGCAGGTCGTCTGGTGCCGAAGCCTTCAGATCGCACTCTGCGATAAGGTCAGAGAGCCGATGTTTGTGCCTGCGAGCGAGCACGATCTCCCCTTGCTCGGTGGTTTGAAGCGTCATGGGTTGGCCGGCCGCCAGGCCGAGATTCTTGAGCACGGCTGGGGGTAACACGGCGACGGTGCTGTTGCCGTACTTGCGAAGCGTGATCTCCATGGAACGTACCTGCTTTTTAGCGTTCACGATCACGGAGTGTTCGCGAGATCCGGCATTGATGTCAAGCAGTGTTAAACATTTGAAAATGTTTATTCCCGTCTTGCTTTTCCATCTAACCCCGCATCCGCTCGCCGCGGGCGTCCCATGCGGGGCGCTCGAGAATGCACGCGGGATGCGCCTCGCCGACGACATCGACGGTGAGCGGTGGTGGGTCGGCAACCACCTCGCGATCGACGTAAGCGAGGGCGAGACTTTGTCGTACCCAATGTCCGTAGGCCCCCGAGGTGGTGTAACCGACGAGACGA
>JBJTAV010000176.1:0-6699 GCA_046091005.1 Gammaproteobacteria bacterium
CCAGCTGCAGGGCTATGAATTCGACAAGATCTTCCCCGGCTGCCGCATCATCGATATCCACGAATATTTGATGGAGAAAGGCGTGCGGCTCGAGGGCGTGACGGGCGTGCGCTATCTCTATCACGACCCCTGCCACTCACCCATGAAGAGCCACGAGCCGCTCAAAGTGGTGAACCAACTGATGAATTCGGCGGCCAACGGCAAGATCGTCAAAAACGATCGCTGCTGCGGCGAGTCCGGAACGTTTGCCATCTCGCGACCTGACGTATCCACGCAGGTGCGGTATCGCAAGGCCGAAGAAATGCAGAAAGGCGCACGCGCCGCGCGCGCCGACGGCTTCAGGGGCGAGGTCAAAGTACTCACCTCTTGCCCCTCATGCCTGCAGGGTCTGAAGCGCTATGAGGACGAAACCTCACTCGATGCCGACTACATCGTCGTCGAGATAGCCAAGCATGTGCTCGGCGAGAATTGGATGCGCGACTACGTCGCGGCGGCCAATGACGGTGGCATCGAGCGCGTGCTGGTCTAACCCTACAACGCCTTCCGAAAAGTCAGGTTGTAACGCGTTCCGCCCTCGGGTTTTTGCACGGCGTGGTAGCCCTTGCGGGCTTTGCCGCCCCACACCAACACGTCACCGGGAAAGAGACGAATACGCAACGGTGATCCGCGGCGTTCGAGCCCATACCAAAGAAATGTCGCGGCGGTGCCAAGCGTCACCGAGACGATAGGCTGCGAGAAATCGCGTTCGTCGGCGTCGCGATGCGCGCCCATCTGCGCCGTCGGCGAATAGCGGTTGATCAGGCAGGTATCAGGCTCGAATACACCAAAGCCCGCAGCGTCTGCCGCGGCGCGCGCCAAAGCCGCAAAAACGGGCGGGATATGCGGCCAAGGCCGCCCGGTCAAAGGATCTGCGAGTTCGTAGCGATAACCGCGGGCGTCGCTGTACCAACCACAGGCGCCGCAACTCGTCATGAAGGCCGACATCGGCCTGCCGCCCGGCGTTTTGAGTTGCCGAAACGGCGCGGCGGCCGAGAGGGTCTCGACCGCCGCATCCAGTTCATCGGTCGGCGCCGCGAAACCGTGCAACAGCACGACTTCGGGCGCGACCTGCAAGCGTGTCAAAGAATCAGAAGCCGAAAGTCACGCGGCCGTAGATGAAGCGACCCGAACGACCAAAGGGCGAGTAGTTCGAGAACGATGTCGCACCCGTGCTGTTGAGGGTCGGCGGCAACGAATCAGGGTACTCATCGAGCAGGTTGTCAGCACCCACTGCGACCTTGATCTTGTCCGACACCTGATACCGCGCTTCGAGGTCAACCAGCGTCTTCGCCGTGAGCACGAAGTCGGTGGCGGCCGCGGAGCCCGGCGACAACGCATCGCCGTAGCGCGTGGCACGCAGCGTGGCGCCGAACTTGTCCATCGTCCAGGCGGCTGACAGCGAGAACTTGTTCTCGGGGTTGCCGCTTTCGAAGGTCAGTACGTTCACGCGACCAAACAGCGTCGGTGCCGGGTTGAGGGCGGTGAGCTGCGGCGTCGCAGGAATGCGTTTGACCTTGGTGTCGTTGAAGTTGGCGGTTGCCGTGAGGTCGAACTTGCCGGCCGTCTCGGTGACGATCGGATAGCTCGCAACCACGTCGATGCCGTTGGTTTCAGTGTCGACACCATTGATGAAGAAGCGACCGGCAGCACCCGGGAAGCCCTTGCCGAGCAGGAAGGCCTGCACGGCGCGGTCCGACGCCGAGGTACCCGCACCAAGGTTCTCAGAGAGCACGATGCGATTGTCGATGTTGATCCAGTAGGCATCGACCGTCAGGCTGAAGTCGCCAAAACGAGCCACCGCACCCACCGAGAAGTTATCAGACTCTTCGGCGTCGAGCGGCTGCGCACCGAGTGCCCGCGCGACCGGGTCGGTTACGGGGAACGTGGTGATGTCGTACGGGATACCGCTGATGAAGTTCGTCGACGTAGTGGTGAAGTACTGCTGCTGCAACGACGGCGCACGGAAGCCCGTCGAGGTCGAGGCACGCAAGGCGAACGACTCATTGAAGTCGTAACGCAGCGCGATTTTGCCCGAGATGTTGCTGCCGAAGTCGGAGTAGCGCTCGCCGCGAACGGCGGCCGAGGCCAGCAACGCATCGGTCACATTCGCTTCGATATCGACATAAGCACCGATCGAGTCACGCGACTTTTTGAGCGCGTTGCTCGGACGGAAGCCCGGGAACACCTGCGAGCCCGGCAGAACCGCACCGCTTGCGGGGCGGAAGCCTCCATCACGGTAGGAATCCGGCTCGCCGGCCGTGATGCTGTACTGCTCGGTGCGCGCCTCGACACCCACCGCCACGTTGAGCGGCGAAGCGAAGCCCACATCGTAACCGCGGACACCCGAGATGTTCGCAACCGTCTGCGCGTAATCGAAGCCACCGGCGTCGAACGAGGTCTTGCTCGCGGGGCCGAGCGTGCGGTTGAGCGTATTCTGGATCGTGTAGAACATTTCATTGAAGCCGTAGCCCAACGAAGCGTCCATGTTCCACTCACCCACTTCCCAGCGGGTGCCGAAGCTCAAAGAATAATCCTTCACGTTCGGCGCGATCTGCGGCAGGAATCCGTCCGCATAGATGGACGTGATGTTCTGATCTTGCAACGCACGACGGTAAAAGCCGGCCGACAGCGCCTTGCGGCTCATGACGCTGGCGTTGGCATAGACCTCGCGGCCACTGGCCAGCGTGTAGCCCGCGTTCGCGAATACCGTTGTCTGCTTCATTTCCGGCTCGCCGTACCAGGCGCTGAACCGGTTGAAGCTCGCTTCGCGCGGATCGAAGGCGCCGTTCACGAGCGGGTACTGCTGACGCATGTCGTAGCCCGCGCGCTCGGTACGCTCCTGATCCTTATACTCGGCAGCGAGCGTCAAAAAGCCCGAGTCGCCCAAAGAAAAGCCCTTCCAGCCTGACACCGTCAGCGTCTCGCCATCCGAACGGCTGCGCTTCAGAACAGCTGGCGCCGACCAGTTGGCATTGGTGACGGCCGCGCCCGCCGAATTGCGGGCCACATCGGTGATGTTTTCGTATTCGGTATCGCGCCAGCCGTAGCTCACGCCAAGCTCACCGCCGTCGCGATCTTCACGCAGGCGCAGGTTGATGACACCCGCGATCGCGTCAGAACCGTACTGCGCCGAGGCGCCATCGCGCAGCACTTCGATGGCACGCACAGCGGTGGTCGGAATGGAGTTGAGGTCGGTCGCCGAAGCGCCACGACCAATCGTGCCGTTGACGTTGACGAGCACTGCCGAGTGACGGCGCTTGCCATTCACGAGGACGAGAGTCTGGTCAGGTGCGAGACCGCGCAGCGTTGCCGGGCGTACGGTGTCGGTGCCGTCCGTCAAACCCGGACGCGGGAAGTTGAACGAAGGCAGCGCAACCGACAGCGCCTGGTTGATTTCGGTGACGCCGAGGTTGGTCAGCGTGTCGGAGGGGATGACGTCGACGGGGACGGCGGTTTCGAGCGCCGAACGATTGGCGACGCGCGTACCAGTGACAACGACCTGCTCGAGGTCGTCGACGCTCGCGGACTGCGGGGCGTTCTGGGCCAGCGCCGCTTGGGCGAGCGCGGCCGAAACAAATACAGCAACGATCTTGTTGCGCATGAACAACTCCTTTGAGGCCAAAGGCAACGTAGGGGGGGCGAGAGTTAACTAGAAAAATGTCTGAGACTCAACACCAACGCTGTGTTTTCTTTGCAACAAAAAGGCATGAGCTCATAACCGCGTAAGGCCCCGCACCGCGAGCAGCCCGTCCGAACTCATTCCGATTTGAACTCGCTTCGGGACTTTCTGGACAAATTCCCGAATTTGTTCATTATGGACACAAAACAATAATGGGGAGTGGGGATGACGGTCGTGGAGCTGCGGGGGCAACAGAGGGGCCCCGACGCGCCAAACATCGGCGAACGCTTGGTTAACGATCGGCAATCCAGCGAGCGTCAGCCCGAGGGATTGGTGTTGCTGATCGATTCCGACCCCTCCTCGGTCGAGTTCATGGCCCGGGCCCTGTCGCAGGCGGGTGTCGATGTGCTGGTGGCTGACCGGATCGCAGGGCCGGACGGGGCCGCCGCAGTGCTGCGCTAAAAAGGCGGTGTCACTGTCGTGGTGCTCGATCCGCAGGCTGTACCGGGGCGGGATAACCTCGCCGAGCTGCAGGCCACGGGACTGCGCGACGATGTGCAGGTCATCTTGGTGGCCGAGCCCGTGACCCTCGCCCGCTACACCCAGCTCGCACACGCCGACGTCGCCGATTTTTTGCCCAAACCCGTGGCCAGGCGAACCCTGCTGCGCGCGGTGCTCGAGGCCCAGCGTCGCCACTCATCAACCCGCGAGCCTCTGCTGCAGGACGGGAAACTGGTGCAGATGGTCGAGCGCGCGGTGGTGCAGCAATCCCGCCGCACGTCCACCAAAGAACAGCCCGCCGAGCTCCGAACCCTGCAAATGTCGTCGGATCTCGACGACTGCCGGACCCAGATGCTCGAGGGCATTGTCGAGCCCGATGCGACCTGGAGCATGCTCACGGAATTGCTGCGCGCGCGCCTTGCTCGGCGACGGCTCTCGGTGACCAGTCTCTGTCTTGCCTCCAAAAGCCCGGTCACGACCGCCCTGCGCCGCATCGAACGTCTGCTCGAAGCCGGGTTCGTCAGTTGTACGCAGGACCCCAAGGACCGGCGCCGCAAGTACATCGAACTCACCACTCTCGGTACCGAACGGGTTCAGGACGCGCTGAAGGCCGTGGCTCAGCGCTTGAGTGGCGAGGAAACCACAGTTTCGTGAAGGTGCGCGGGCCCTCGGGCTTTTTCGCGCGAGTTAGGTTTAGAATCGGCGTCGACGTTCAACACCGGGCACGGCCAGTTCGCTGCGCGCGGTAACAAATTCAAAGAGGGGCTTTGTCAATGAAGACATATTCAGCCGTTGGTCTTGCGGTTTCGCTCACGCTTTTGGCGGGCGGCGCCGTCGCTCAAGAGGGCGAGGGGCTCGAAGAAATCGTGGTGACCGCCACCAAGCGCGAACAGACGCTGCAAGACGTTCCTGTCGCGGTGTCGGTAACTCCCGTCGAAACACTGGAGCGCGCGCAGATCCGCACCATCAGCGATCTGCAGTCGATCATTCCGTCGCTGCGCGTGTCGCAGCTGCAGACCTCGACGCAAACCAATTTCATCATTCGTGGCTTCGGCAACGGCGCCAACAACCCCGGCATCGAATCTTCGGTCGGTGTGTTCATCGATGGCGTTTATCGCTCGCGCTCGGCGGGTGCGATCGGCGACTTCGTCGATGTGTCGCGCGTCGAAGTGCTGCGCGGCCCGCAGAGCACGCTGTTCGGCCAGAACGCCTCGGCCGGTGTCATCAACATCGTGACTCAGAAGCCCTCGTTCGATGAAACGACTGGCATGGTCGAAGTCACGCTCGGCAACTACAACGGCCGCGTGGCCAAAGGCAAAGTCAGTGGCCCGATCAGCGATAACCTCGCTTTCAGCCTCGCGGGCAGCGTCAACGAGCGCGACGGCTACTTCAAAAATTTGACCGACCGCAGCCTGCTCAACGACCGCGATCGTTGGGACGCACGTGGTCAGCTGTTGTGGAAAGCCTCCGACAATCTTGAAGTGCGCATCATCGGCGACGTCAGCGAGATCGATGAAGTCTGCTGCGGCGTGTCGAACCTGCTCAACGGTCCGACCGGCGCCATCATTCAGGGGCCGCTGGTCGGCGGCCGCATCTACCCGGGCGTTGCCAACTCGCCCGGCCTGCCGTTTGACCGCGCGACCTACGCCAACAAGGCGCCGCAGAACTCGGTCAAAAATAGCGGTCTGTCGGTCCACATCGATTGGGATCTCGGTGACTTCACGCTCACCTCGATCACCGCTTCGCGGCAGCAAGATTTCGATTTCGACTACGACTTCGACTTCACCAGTGGCCTGCTCGGCACGGTCAACCGCAACCTTGGCGACATCGGCACGACCACGCAAGAGTTCCGCGTGACCTACGACGGTGGCGGCAAAGTGCGCGGCCTGCTCGGCGCTTATTACTTTGACGAGCGTGTCGATTACAGCAACGAGATCCTCATCGGCTCGGGCTTCCGCAACTACGCAAGCATCTTGACCAACCCGACCAACCCGGCGGCGGGTCTGCAGACCTTCCCGAGCCTCGAGGCGGCGCTTGGTTTGCCGACCGGTACGCTGTTCGCGGCCAACACCGGCAACAAGATCAACACCATCCAAGACTCAGAGGCCTACACGCTCTTTGGTCAACTCGATTTCGATGTGACCGACAGCCTGACGGTCACGGGCGGTATCGCGTACACCAATACGCAGAAGGATATCGATTACCGGCAGTTGACGACCGAGACTTTCTCGTCGCTCAATTTCGTTGAAATCGGCTTCTCGCAGATCTTCTCGTCGTTGACGCGCTTGCCCGCCACGCCGGCCAACCTCGCGAACCCGGCGCTCGCCGTAGCCGCGCGTACGGCCGACGCTTTGAGCGTGGTGCCCTGTACTGCGGCGACTGGCTCTGCTTGTAACCCGCTGCTCGGCCTCTACGCGCTGCAGTTCCTGCACCCGATCGTGCCGTTCACCGACAAGTCGGATGACAGCAAGACCACCTACACGCTGCGTGCAGCCTACGAGTTCTCGGACAACCTCAACGCCTACCTCGGTGTTTCGACA
>JBJTAV010000177.1:0-3322 GCA_046091005.1 Gammaproteobacteria bacterium
CTTCATCATGGGCTCCAGCATGGGCGGACTCGCGAGTCTTCAAGCTTTGTGCGAATACCCCAAAATCTTTGGTGCGGCTGCATGCCTCAGCACGCACTGGATCGGCAGCTTCGAGCGCAACGACGAGATTCCGGCGGCGCTGCTCGAGTATTTGCGTCGCAAACTGCCCGCGGCGGATCAGATTCAAATTTACATGGACCGCGGCACCCGAGACCTCGATGCTCTTTATGATTCGGCTCAAGCGCAGGTCGACGCTATGCTTGCCGAAAAAGGCTACAGCCCGCCCGTCGTCATCTCGAAAGTATTCGATGGCGCTACCCACGACGAAACCGCCTGGAGCGCGAGACTCGCCGAACCGCTGACATTCCTGCTGGGTCATGAGCATGCTCGTTGATCGCAGCCGCTGGCAGCTCGAAGTCCATGCCAAGGGGGTCGAACGCGAGCCGGTCGTCGTCATCGATAATTTTCTGGCGAATCCTGCGACCCTCATCGAAGAGGCCGCGGCGCTCAGCTTCACACCCATGGCCGAGTATTACCCCGGGGTTCGCGCACCCGCATCGCCCACCACTCGTGCGGGGGTGGTCGAATCACTCCTGCCGATCTTCCGTGAATTCTTTGACATTCGCGATTCGATACAGGTGCAGGCGCTGGTCTACTCATTGGTGACCACTGCTCCTGCCGACCTCACGCCGATCCAACGCCTGCCGCACTACGACGGTACCGAGCGAGGGAAACTTGCTCTCGTGCTTTATCTTTGTGGTGATCCAGCAGGGCAAGCCGACCCCCGCGGTGGCACCGGCTTTTACCGACATCGCAGCACCGGTTACGAGACGGTCACGACCGAACGCTTTGCCGCCTTCAGCGATGCCCTGCAACGCGATGTCACTCATCACGGTCTGTCAGACCCGAGCTACATCGTTGGCGACACGCCCATCTACGAGCGGATATTCGGGTCTCCTGCGGTATTCAATCGTGCACTGATCTATCGCGGTCGCAACCTGCACAGTGCCGATATCCCCCCGGAAGCCGAACTCGACCCCCACCCGAGGCGCGGGCGGCTTACACTCAATGGCTTCCTGACTGGCCGTTGAGGGCGTGCGATGCGAAATCTGGCTCCGAGCACCCTGCGCATTGGTCAAAGATATCGACCGTCGCGGCAGGACGGCCCCTACGACGCAATCGTCATCGGCTCCGGGATCGGCGGTCTGACGACCGCCGCGCTGCTCTCCGAACTCGGTTGGAAGCTGGCCGTGCTCGAGCAGCACTACACCGCGGGCGGCAATACGCACAGTTACGAGCGTGCGGGCTACGACTGGGATGTCGGCGTCCATTACCTCGGCGATCTGGGCTCATCCACCATGACCCGTCGCCTCTTCGACTGGCTCTCGAAGGGCGCTCTCGAATGGGCACCCATGGATGCCCACTACGATCGCTTTTTCATCGGTGATCGCGTGTATGACGCCGTCGCCGGCCGACACGCATTTCGTGACAACCTCGTCAGCTATTTTCCGCACGAGGCAGAGGCGATCGATCGCTACCTCGGCTTGCTGCGCGAGGTGTCGCGTGGAATGCGCGACTTCACACTCTCGCGCACCTTGCCACCTTGGGCGGCTACCGTCGCCCGCCCTCTGCTAAAGCACCGCAAATCCGGCCTCTTCGCGCGCAGCACTTTTGAGGTGCTCTCAGAGCTGACCGACAACCCTGAACTCATCGCCGTACTGACCGGTCAATGGGGCGATCTCGGTCTGCCACCCAAGAAATCGAGCTTTGCGATGCAGGCGCTGATTGCGCGGCACTATCTGCATGGCGGCTTCTATCCGGTTGGCGGCGCTTCGCGAATCGCGCAAAGCATCTTGCCGCGTATCCGCGCGACGGGCGGCGAGGTGTTCACTTACGCGGCCGTCGCCGAGATCCTGCTGCACGAAGGTAAAACTCGCGGCGTACGCATGGCCGATGGGAGCGAGGTCCTTGCCCCGATCGTCATCTCGAGTGCCGGCGTGTACAACACCTTCAAAAAACTGCTGCCCGATACCGTCGCCCGCGAGCGCGGTTACGATCAGCTGCTGCAGCAAGTTCGCCCGAGTATCGGTCACGTGGGCATGTACATCGGCCTTAAAGGCACAGCCGCTGAGCTCGGTTTACCCAAAACCAACTTCTGGATTTACCCGGGCGGCAATGATTACGACGGAGCGGTCGAGCGGTTTCTTGCCGATCCGACGGGTCCGTTTCCCGTGGTGTTCATCTCGTTTCCCTCAGCCAAAGATCCCGACTTTGAACGTCGACACCCGGGCCGTTCGACCATCGAAATTGTTGCGCCCGCGCCCTACGAGCTGTTCGAAAAGTGGGCGGGTACCACGTGGGGCCAACGCGGCGACGACTATGAGACCCTCAAGCATCGCTGCGGCGAGCGCCTGCTCGAACATTTATTTGAAAAACTGCCGCAGCTTCGCGACCGCATCGATTACTCGGAAGTATCGACCCCGCTTTCAATGCAATGGTTTTGCGGTTACTCGCGCGGCGAGCTCTACGGCCTCGATCACGACCCAGTTCGCATGAGTCAAGACTGGCTGCAACCGCGAACCCGGATATCCGGCCTTTGGCTGACCGGGCAAGACATCATGTCCTGCGGCGTCTCGGGTGCCATGATGGGAGGCGCGGCGTCGGCGACTGCCGTCGCGGGCGTTCATCGGCTTGGGCCGCTGCTGCGACAGATCCTTTGGTAAGCAGATGACAATATTTTGAAAGCTGCATGCTGACTGCAAGCGAAATGATGTTCGGCATGGTGGGCTTGGTGATCCTGCTCTTCGGCGGTATCGCCCTGTTCGGCATCCGCATGCTTGCCAAGATACGCAAGGGCGAGCCGGGCACTTCCCCCGCGCACGCCGATCAAGTAACGTCCGTCTCGGTTACCAAGGATGCTGCCCCATGATTCGCCTCACCTACCTCAGCCAGGAAGCACAGCCCCTCTCCTCCGACGAGCTGCTCGCACTGCTGACGCAGTGCCACCAGAACAACACCGGCAAGGGCATCACGGGAATGCTGCTTTACGGCAACGGCACCTTCCTGCAAACCCTCGAAGGCGAGCAGGCACTGGTCGAGGCGCTGATGGCCAAGATCGCCACCGATCCGCGCCACGGCAGCTTCAATGTGCTCTAGCAAGAGGCGATCACCGAGCGCCAGTACAGCGAGTGGAGCATGGGCTTCGAGCGCGTCACCGAAAAAACGCGCGCCGAAATCCCCAGCCTGCGCAATTTCGGCTTGCGCAATATCAACACGGAGTATGTGCGCAGCACCGATGAGGTCAGCGAGAAACTGCTCGAGC
>JBJTAV010000178.1:0-4231 GCA_046091005.1 Gammaproteobacteria bacterium
GGCGGCCGCATAAATCTTTGGTGCAAGCTCGCAGAACACGAGCATCAGCGTCGGCAGGATCACCGTCGGCAAAAGCAGCGCGTACGGATGCCCGTTGCGCACGGCGAGGATGGTCGCGATGGTGGTGGCACCGGCGCTGGCCAGCGTCAG
Source organism: Gammaproteobacteria bacterium (assembly GCA_046091005.1). Lineage (GTDB taxonomy): Bacteria > Pseudomonadota > Gammaproteobacteria > Steroidobacterales > Steroidobacteraceae > UBA964. The sequence continues at coordinate 151 of JBJTAV010000178.1, forward strand.
CACGATGAGGTTTGCGCCCAGCCAGTCGTCGGGCTTGGAGAGAATCGACAGCAGCAGTTTGGCGCGTCGGCTGCCGGTTGCGGCCTGCGCGCGAGCGCGGTATCGATTGGCGGCCAGCATCGCGACTTCGGTGCCCGAGGAGAACGCGACCACGGCGAGCGTGAGCAGCAGCAGCCAGAGCAGGGTGGGGGTGGCGAGTTCTTGCAAGCGGGTCGGAGGGCGGAAACGGCCCCCTAGCATAGGGCGAGGGCCCGACCCGGGCCAGTTTATACTCGTCCCCATGTTCGAAAATCTGAGCCAAAAGCTCGCCAAGACCGTCCAAAACCTGCGGGGCAAGGGACGGATCAGCGAAGACAACATCGCCGAGACCCTGCGCGAAGTGCGCATGGCCCTGCTCGAGGCCGATGTGGCGCTGCCGGTCATCAAGACCTTCGTCGATGCGGTGCGCAGCAAGGCGCAGGGGGTCGAGGTCGCCACCAGCCTGACCCCGGGTCAGGTCTTCGTCAGCATCCTGCATCGCGAGCTGGTCGAGCTCGTGGGTGGGGCGCGCGAGGGCTTCGAGCTGCGGGCGCAGCCGCCCTACGTGGTGTTGCTCGCGGGCCTGCAGGGCGCCGGCAAAACCACAACGGCCGCCAAGCTCGCGCGCTGGCTCATCGAGTCACGCAAAAAGCGGGTGCTGTTGGTCAGCACCGACGTGCGCCGACCGGCGGCGATCCTGCAGTTGCAGCGCCTGGCTGAGCAGGTGGGCGCGGGGTTCCATCCGGCTGAATCGGGCGGTGATCCGGTCGCGATCGCCACCAGTGCGCTCGAGGCCGCGCGGCAGGGGGTGTACGACGTCCTCATCGTCGACACTGCGGGTCGCCTGCACGTCGATGCCGAACTCATGGACGAGGCGAAGGCCATCGAGGCGCGGGTGGGCGCGCACGAGCGGCTGTTCGTGGTCGATGCCATGGCCGGTCAGGATGCGCTCAATTCCGCCAAGGCCTTTGGCGCGGCACTCGATCTCACCGGCATCATCCTCACCAAAACCGATGGCGATGCGCGCGGCGGCGCGGCGCTCTCGGTGCGCCATGTCACAGGCAAGCCGATCGTATTTTTGGGCGTTGGTGAGAAGACCGACGCGCTGCAGCCGTTTGACCCGGAGCGTATGGCCAACCGCATCCTCGGCATGGGGGATGTGGTCGCGCTCGTCGAGCAGGTGCAGGGCAAGGTCGATGCCGCAGAGGCCGAGCGGCTCGCCAAAAAAGTCGTCTCCGGCGGCAAATTCGATTTCTATGATCTCAAAGGTCAGCTTGAGCAATTGCAGAGCATGGGCGGCCTCGAATCCTTGATGGATAAACTCCCGGCGCAGCTCGCCAAGGGCGGCATGCCGGCGGGCGTCGGCGATAAAGAGGTGCGGCGGCAGATTGCCATCATCAATTCCATGACCCATCGCGAGCGGCGTCGTCCCGAGATCATCGACGGCTCACGGCGGCGGCGGATCGCCACCGGCTCGGGTACGCAGGTTCAGGACGTGAACCGTCTGCTCAAGCAGTTCACCGAAATGCAGCGCATGATGAAGAGCATGAAAGGCGGCAAGTTCCGCCGCATGCTCGGGGCCTTGAAGGGCGGGGGGATGCCGCCCGGCTTCCCGCCACCGAGATAGTCCGCGGCGCTTCCATCAAGTCCCTGATTTCTGTAGACTCCGCGCTCTTTTTCGGCCCCCCGGTCTGAAGCTGGGGTGGGATGACCTTGGACCCGAGAGCATATCGATCATGGTGACCATTCGTTTGACCCGGCGCGGTGCGAAGAATTCGCCCTTCTATCACGTGGTAGTGACGGACAGCCGCAAGCGTCAGGGCGGCCTCAGCCTTGAGAACGTCGGCTTCTTCAACCCGGTGGCCCGCAAGGCCGAACCGCGTCTGAAGCTCGATCTCTCGCGCATCGAGTACTGGCTCAGCAAGGGCGCGAAGGCGTCTGATCGCGTCAAGACGCTGGTCAGCGACTACCGCAAGCAGGCCACTCAGGCCGCGGCCTGAGGATCGCTGCACCCAGACGCGCGTGGCGCTGTCCCGCGTCGAATGGGTGGAGCTTGGACGGCTCGGTCGTCCAAAAGGGCTGAAGGGTTGGTTGCATCTCGAGTCCTGGACCGAGCCACCCGAAGCCTTGTTTGATTACCCCACCTGGCAGCTCCGCAACGCCGCAGGGCAGCGCAGGAGCGGCGAAGTGGCAGAGGCGCGATCGACTCCTTCGGGGTTCGAGGCGCGCATCGAGGGCGTCACCTCCCGCGAGGGAGCAGAGGCCCTGGTCGGGGCGATCATCGAAGTGCCTCGTTCCGAGTTGCCGGCAACGGCGCCGGGCGAGCACTACCAGATCGACCTGATCGGTTTTCGAGTGGTGAACCTCGAAGGCGTCGAGTTCGGCGTCATCGATCGGTTCGAGAACATGCCGGCCCATGCCGTCATGGTGGTGCGAGGGGAGCGGGAGCGCTGGCTGCCGGTCACGTCGCAGCATTTGCTGGCGATCGACGCCGAGGCGGGTAGCGTCAAAGTCGATTGGCCGGAGGATTTTTGATGACCCGTCGTGAGGCGCCGCTGCGCATCGCTCTGGTCAGCTTGTTCCCGGGGATGGTCCGCGGAGCATTGGAGTTTGGTGTGCTGGGCCGTGCTCTCGAGCGGGGTCTGGCGAGCGTCGAGTGCGTCGATCCGCGTGAGTTCACGACAGATCCGCACAAGACGGTGGATGACCGACCCTACGGTGGCGGTCCGGGCATGGTGGGAACACCGCCGCCTTGGGCTGCAGCCATAGATGCCGCGGCGGCGAGACTGCCGAGCGGCGTGCCGCGAATCCACCTCTCGGCGCAGGGTAAAAGATTTGATCAGGGCGTGGCGCGTGAACTCGCTGCCTTGCCCGGGTTTGTGCTGGTGGCGAGTCGCTACGAAGGACTCGACCAGCGAGTGATCGATGCGCGCATCGACCGCGAACTGTCGCTCGGAGACTACGTGCTCTCGGGCGGCGAATTTGCGGCGCTGGCAGTGATCGACGCTGCGGTGAGGCTGCTGCCCGGGGCGCTCGGCGATGAGCGTTCGAACGTGGAAGAGTCGTTCACCGCAAACCGGCTCGACTGGCCGCATTACACGCGACCGATCGAGTGGGAAGGCCGAACGGTGCCGGAGGTGCTGCAGGGTGGAAACCACGCAGCGATTCGGCGGTGGCGGTTGCAGGAGTCGGTGGTGCGCACCTGGTTGCGCAGGCCCGATCTGCTGCAACCTGGTGGATCGGGTCGTGCTCTGTCCGACGAGGAGCGCGAACTTTTGAATGAATATCTCGCCGGGCGAGAGGTGAATGGACATGGCTAACGTCATTGCTGATTTCGAACAGCGTCGCACGACGCAAAAGCTGCCGGAATTCCGGCCGGGCGATACCGTGGTGGTCGACGTGAAGGTGGTCGAAGGCGACCGCGAGCGCGTGCAGGCCTAGGAAGGCGTGGTCATCGCCACGAGCAACCGCGGGTACAACTCGGCTTTCACGGTGCGCAAGATGTCGCACGGCGAGGGCGTCGAGCGGACCTTCCAGTCGCAGAGCCCGACGATCGCCGCGATCTCGGTCAAGCGTCGCGGCAATGTTCGTCGCGCCAAGCTCTATTTCCTGCGAGACCTGTCGGGCAAGGCTGCCCGCATCGAAGAAAAGGTCTAAGACCCCGCTGCTTTGGCCGCCATGCGAGGCTCATGGGCTCGCATGGCGAGCCGGGTGGGCGCTTGCTAGACTCGCAAGCGTGGTTGCAATGACGGCAACTTCCACTCAAAAGGTTTGACTTATGCTTCGCAAGTTTTTCCGCGGTTTGTTCAAGGGCCTCGACGGGCTGCGCAAAGTGCTGCACCTGCTCGTGTTGCTGCTGATCTTTGGTTTCGTGATCGGCGGCTTGAGCGGCTCTATCCCCAAACTCCCTGAAGACGCAGCGCTCGTCATTCGTCCCGAGGGCGAGATCGTCGAGCAGCCGAGCGGCGACCCGTTCGAGCTCGCGCTGGCCGAAGCGCGTGGCAGCGGGAGCGGCGAGACCACGCTGCGCGATCTCGTCGATGCGATCACCGCGGCGCGCGAC
>JBJTAV010000179.1:0-3049 GCA_046091005.1 Gammaproteobacteria bacterium
GGTGGCAACGGCGGCTGGTGCATCTGCGGCTTGGCGCATGTTGTCGAGATTGAACGTCGCGGCGGCGATCATCTCGGCCACTGCAATCACACCGCGATTCACATGATCGAGTGAGTCAAAGAACGGTTCTTTGTCTTCCTGCAGGTCGCGGTTGTACGAGAGCGGCAGGCCCTTCAGGGTGGCGAGCAACCCGGTGAGATTGCCAATGAGCCGCCCCGCCTTGCCGCGCGCGAGTTCGGCGATGTCGGCGTTCTTCTTCTGCGGAAGCATCGACGAACCAGTCGCATGGCGGTCGCTGAGTGTGGCGAAGCCGAATTCTTCGGTGGTCCACAACACCCACTCCTCACCGATACGTGAAAGGTGCACGCCGATCAACGCCAGCGCGAACAGCCCCTCAGCCACGAAGTCGCGATCGCTTACGGCGTCGAGCGAGTTGGCGAATACACCGGCGAAACCGAGACGTGTCTTTGCGTCGCGGGCATCGGTGGGCAGCGATGTGCCGGCCAATGCACCAGCACCGAGTGGCGAAACATCGAGCCGCCCGATTGCATCGAGCAGACGGTCAACGTCACGGGCGAATGCCCAGGCGTGCGCCCGTAGGTGATGCGACAGCAACACCGGCTGGGCGCGTTGCAGGTGTGTGTAGCCAGGCAGCTACGCCTCGCCTACGTCGTCGGCGCGGCGGTCGAGCACGTCGATCAGTGCCAGCACATTGCGGGCTGTGGTGGCGAGTTCACGTTTGGCAAACAGTCGCAGGGCGGTGGCCACCTGATCGTTGCGACTGCGCGCGGTGTGCAGTTTTGCGCCCGTCGCACCGGCGAGTTCGGTGACCCGTCGCTCGATTGCGGTGTGTATGTCTTCGTCGCTGGCGACGAAGACGAACGACCCGCTGGCGAACTCCGATTCGACCTCGCATAGCGCTGCAACGATCGCCTCACTCTCCACCTGCGGCAAGACACCGGCAGCGCCCAGCATCTGTGCGTGCGCAATCGAGCCGGCGATGTCGTCGCGCCACAGGCGCACGTCGAAGCCGATGCTGGCTGTGAACGCCATCAACGAGTCAGCCGGTGCTTCGCTGAAGCGGCCGTGCCACAAATGCTTGTCGGTCATCGTGACGCCTTCGAGAGGCCGGCGAGTTCGCGCAACGCGGTAGCCAGGCGTTTGGCGCCGTATTTTGCGTCGGCAATGCAGAACAGCGTGTCGTCGCCCGCCACGGTGCCGATGATGCCCTTCAGGCGTGAGCGATCGAGGGCCGACGCCACCACGTGGGCGCAGCCTGGCGGCGTGCGCACGACAACCATCGGGTCGCTGAATTCAACCTCGGCAACCCACTCCGACAACACCCGTCGCAATTGGTCTTGCGGGGCGATGCGGTCAGGAGCAAAGTCGGGTATCGCATATGCGGTTTCACCTTTGCGCACCCGCACCTTTACCGCACCGAGGTCTTCGAGGTCGCGCGACACGGTCGCCTGCGTGGCATCGATGCCCTCTTCTTCGAGCAATTCCAGCAACATCGGCTGGCTCGTCACGGAATTCTCGGCGATGATGCGGGCGATGGTCTGCTGGCGTTGCACTTTGCTGGTCACTTGGTGTCCCCCTTCGTGATGTCGTTTTGTTCGCAGAGAAAAGCGAGCAAGCCACGGGCGGAATGCATGCGGTTGTGTGCCTGGCGCACCACCCGGCTCGCGGGCCCGTCGATCACTTCGGCAGCGACTTCCACACCGCGATGGGCCGGCAAACAATGCATGAACACGGCGTCTCGAGCGGCCGCAGCCATCACTTGCTCGCTCACCTCAAAGCCGGCGAAATCGTGCATGCGTCGGGCAGATTCGCTTTCCTGTCCCATGCTGACGAACACGTCGGTGTGCACCGCGTGCGCACCGGCTGCAGCGTCGATGGCCGAAGAGAACTGGTCGACGCTGGCCGCCCCGAGCGATGCGATGCGTGACAATTCGTCATCGCTCGCGCCGTAACCCTGCGGACAACCAAATCGCAGTACGGCACCTTCCATCGCGCACGCTTCAGCGAGTGACCGCGCCACGTTGTTGTAGTCACCGATCCACGCGACGGTTTTTCCCTTCAGGGAACCGAACTCCTCGCGCATCGTGAGCACGTCGGCGAGGCTCTGTAGCGGGTGCGATTTATCGCTCAGCATGTTGATGATCGGCACGGTGTTGGTGGATGCCATCCGCACGAGAACGTCATGGTTTATGACGCGCGCGGCAATCATCGCGTGGTACCCGGCCATGATCTGGGTGATGTCTTCGACAGATTCGCGAACGTCGAAGCCCACTTCTTCGCCGCGCGTGAAGATGGGGTGGCCACCGAGTTGCACCACGGCCATCTCCATCGATTGGCGGGTTCGATTCGACGGCTTTTCGAAGATGCGCGCCCCGCCATAGTCGGCAAGGGGCCAACCCAACGACTCTTGCCGCTGAGTGGCGAGTTCAAGCACCCGCGAAAGTTCGCGCCGCGAAAGATCGGTGGTGTCGAGAAAGTGCTTCACGACAGCACCTCGGCGATCATGCCGAGCGCTTCGTTGATCTCGTCGTGTGTGACGGTGATCGGCGGCGCCAATCGCAAAGCCGTGACGGTAACCGCGTTGGTCACGAGCCCGCGCTCGAGCAGGCTCGCTTGTTTGGCTTTGGCGTCCACACCCTCGCCAAGTTCCACCCCGAGCAGCAGCCCGCGGCCGCGCACCGACTTGACGGCGGGCATCTTGCGGAGATGCGCAGTGATGAGTTCGCCTTTTTCGCGCGCAAGCCGAGGAGCATCGATCTCCTGCATCTGTTCGAAAACCGCACCCACCGCCGCAGTTGCCAGTGCAGTGCCGCTGTAGGTGCTGCCGTGGTCGCCCGGCGAGAACACCTTGGCGATCTCGCGCGGTGCCCACAAGGCACCGACGGGCATGCCGTTGCCCATCGCCTTGGCCAGCATCACGACATCCGGACGAATGCCCGCGTGCTGGAATGCGAACCAATCACCCGTGCGCGCGAAACCGGTCTGTACTTCATCGATCATCATCAACGCACCACGCTCGGTACACATC
>JBJTAV010000180.1:0-15898 GCA_046091005.1 Gammaproteobacteria bacterium
CCCGCTCAAGTCGCTCGCCGACATGATCAAGGGCAAGCAGGGTCGGTTCCGTCAGAACCTGCTCGGCAAGCGCGTCGACTACTCGGGCCGTTCGGTCATCGTGGTCGGTCCGACGCTGCGTCTGCACCAGTGCGGTCTGCCAAAGAAAATGGCGCTCGAGCTCTTCAAGCCGTTCATTTTCCAGAAGCTGCAGCTGCGCGGCGATGCCTCGACCATCAAGGCTGCCAAGCGCCTGGTCGAGCGTGAGGGACCGGAGGTTTGGGACATCCTCTCTGAGGTAATCCGCGAGCATCCCGTCTTGCTCAATCGCGCACCGACGCTGCACCGCCTCGGCATCCAGGCTTTCGAGCCGGTGCTGATCGAAGGCAAGGCCATCCAGCTGCATCCGCTCGTCTGTACCGCGTTCAACGCGGACTTCGACGGTGACCAGATGGCCGTGCACGTGCCGCTTTCGCTCGAGGCACAGCTCGAGGCGCGCGCCTTGATGATGGCGTCGAACAACATCCTCTCGCCCGCCAACGGTGATCCGATCATCGTGCCGTCGCAAGACGTGGTGCTCGGCCTGTACTACATGACGCGCGAGCGCATCGGTGCGCCGGGCGAAGACATGATGTTCTCTGATGTCGGCGAAGTGCACCGCGCCTATGAAACGCGGCAGGTGCATTTGCAGTCGCGCATCCGGGTGCGCATCAACGAAACCATCATCGAGAACGGCGAGAGGAAGCTGCGTCGTCGATTGGTCAAGACCACTGTAGGTCGTTCGCTCCTGTCTGAAGTGTTGCCGGAGGGTTTGTCCTTCGACATCGTCAACCAGGACATGACCAAGAAGGCGATCTCGGCGACCATCAACGCCTGCTATCGTCAGCTTGGCCTCAAAGATACCGTGATCTTCGCCGATCGTCTGATGTACACGGGCTTCCATTATGCGACCCGTGCGTCGGTTTCGTTCGGCATCGATGACATCGTCATCCCCGAGCAGAAGGTCAAGATCGTGGCCGCCGCCGATCGCGAAGTAAAAGAGATTCAGGATCAGTACGCCTCGGGTCTCGTCACCAACGGCGAGCGCTACAACAAGGTCGTCGATATCTGGTCACGCGCCAACGATCAAGTCGCCAAGGCGATGATGGAGAAGCTCGGTTCCGAAGAGGCGACCGACATCAAGGGTCAGAAGCACCGTCAAAAGTCCTTCAACTCGATCTTCATGATGGCTGACTCGGGCGCTCGCGGTAGCGCGGCGCAGATTCGTCAGCTCGCTGGCATGCGCGGCCTGATGGCCAAGCCCGATGGCTCGATCATCGAGACACCGATCACGGCGAACTTCCGTGAAGGCCTGAACGTGTTGCAGTACTTCATCTCGACGCACGGCGCCCGCAAGGGTCTGGCCGACACTGCGTTGAAGACCGCAAACTCGGGTTACCTGACGCGTCGCCTCGTCGACGTCGCGCAGGATCTCGTGGTCAGGGAGACCGATTGCGGGACGACCAACGGCCTGCGCGTCACGCCGCTCGTCGAAGGGGGTGACGTGGTCGAAGGTCTCGGCGAGCGCGTGCTCGGTCGCGTGGTCGTCGAGGACGTGCTGCGCCCGGGTGGCAAGGGTGCGGTGCTGGTCGAAGCCGGCACCCTCATCGATGAGCAGCTCGTGCGCATGCTCGAGCAGCATGGCGTCGATCAGGTGTCGGTACGTTCGCCCATCACCTGCGAAACGCGTTACGGCGTTTGCGCGATGTGCTACGGCCGCGATCTGGCGCGCGGTCGCATCATCAATATCGGTGAAGCAGTCGGCGTCATGGCCGCGCAGTCGATCGGCGAACCTGGCACGCAGCTCACGATGCGTACCTTCCACATCGGTGGTGCCGCATCGCGTGCCGCTGCCGCCTCGAGTGTCGAGGTGCGCAACAAGGGCACGCTACGCTTCCACAACGTGAAGACCGTGCCCCACGAAAAGGGCTACCTCGTCGCCGTATCGCGCTCGGGTGAAATCGGCGTGGTCGATGAATTCGGTCGCGAGCGCGAGCGCTACAAGATCCCCTACGGCGCGCAGATCAGCGCCACCGAGGGCACGCTGGTTCCGGCGGGGCACACCGTGGCGACCTGGGATCCGCACACCCACCCGGTTGTGACCGAAGTGGCGGGTTTCCTGCGCTTCCAGGATTTCGTGGATGGTCTGACGGTGACTCGCCAGGTCGACGAAGTCACGGGTCTCTCGTCCGTGGTCGTCATGGATGCGAGCAAGCAGCGCGGCGGCAAGGAGCTGCGTCCGACCGTCAAGCTCGTGAACGCGAAGGGCAAGGAAGTGCCCTTCGCGAACACCGAGATTCCCGCGGTGTACACGCTGCCGGCCGGTGCGCTGATCAGCCTCGAGGATGGTGCCAAGGTGTCGGTCGGCGACATCATCGCGCGCATTCCGCAGGAATCTTCGAAGACACGCGACATCACCGGCGGTCTGCCGCGTGTTGCCGATCTTTTCGAAGCCCGCAAGCCGAAGGATCAGGCGATTCTCGCCGAGAAGAGCGGCACGGTGAGCTTCGGCAAAGAAACCAAGGGCAAGCGTCGTCTGATCATCACCGACGAGAAGGGTGAGAAATACGAAGAGCTGATCCCGAAGTGGCGCCAGCTCAACGTATTCGAGGGCGAAGGGGTCACCCGCGGCGAAGTCATCGCCGACGGCGAGCCGAACCCGCATGACATCCTGCGTCTGCAAGGCGTCGAAGCACTCGCCAACTATCTCGTGCGCGAAATTCAGGACGTCTACCGTCTGCAGGGCGTGAAGATCAACGATAAGCACATCGAAGTGATCATCCGTCAGATGCTGCGCAAGGCTGAGGTCACGGGTTCGGGCGAGACGCCGCTACTCAAGGGCGAGCAGCTTGACCGTTCGCGTGCACTCGACATCAACGAACGCTTGAGTGAAGAGGGCAAGCAGGGTGCAACTTTGGCGCCGGTGCTGCTCGGTATCACCAAGGCATCGCTCGCCACCGAGTCCTTCATCTCGGCGGCGTCGTTCCAGGAGACCACGCGCGTCCTCACCGAGGCCGCGGTGCGCGGTCTCAAGGACGACCTGCGTGGTCTCAAGGAAAACGTCATCGTCGGTCGCCTCATCCCGGCGGGTACGGGCTTCGCCGCCCACGCCCATCGTCGGCGCAAGCTCGAAGACACCCCTTCGCGCAGCTTCATGGATGTGGGCGCCTCGGGTGGCGAATCCGATGAGCCGACCGTGGGCGAGGAAGAGAGCGCTGCGGGCTGATGGACGAGCCGGTCGCAATCGGCAAGGCCGGTGAAGACGACCTCGACGAATTGAGCGGGGTAGAGCAGCGCGCGTCCCGGGGACATCCGACCCCGGTGCGCGTGCTGCTGCGCGGCCTCGAAATCATCGAGGCTCTCAATCGGCACGGGCCGCTGACCACGGCCGCTCTCAGTCAAAAGTTGCGACTTGCGCGCACCACGGTCAATCGTTGCCTCGCCACGCTCGAAGCCGAGGGCTACGTCGAGCGGCTGCCGAACCGGCGGCACGCGCTCACGCTACGCGCCGCAACCCTGAGTCATGGCTTCGATTTTGCTGCCGAGCGACTCGAGCCGGTGCGTGCGGCCATGCACGCAGTCGCCACGCGTGTGCAGTGGCCGATGAGTCTGATGCGCCTGCAGTTTCCGGAAATGCTGATCGAAGATTCCACCGATCGCGAAAGCGGTTTTGCCGTCGAATACTTTGAGCGCGGCATGCGCGTGCCGGTGCTCACCACCGCCTCGGGCCGCGCCATCATCGCATTCTCGAGCCCACGGGTTCGCGATACGCTGCTCGATTATCTTTGGCCGGGCCGCCCTGAAGAAACACTCGCCGCCTGGGCGGACCGAGTGGCCTTCGATCGCGACATGGCGCTGACCCGCGAGCGCGGTCATGCCCGCTGCACGCGTCCGCTGCGACTCACCGAGCAAGGCAGTTTCGCGGTCCCAGTCATGGTTGATGGCGAGCCCATTGCCGCGCTCGCAGTGCGTTTCGCGCTCTCTGCGGTGTCGTTCGAGGACGCCCGCAAGCGCCTGCTGCCAATGCTGCTCGAAATCGCGCTCGCCAAGGGCGGCACATCGCGCTCGTTCAGCGGCTGATCAGCCGCTCATCTGCTCAGTCGCGGCTCACCAGCTGAGCAACTGCTCGCCGAGCAAGCGACCGAAAGTCAGCGCTGGCGTGAGCGAGAGCCCGCCGACGAAAGCATCCCCTGACGTTCGGCCGAAGCCGAGCACTTCGCCCGCTGCGTAGAGATTGCGGATCGGTCGCCCGTTGCCGCCAATCACCCGCAGTTTGCGATCCACCTTGAGGCCAGCTGGACTCAATACCGTAAGCCCCTGTGCCTTGATGGCATAAAAGGGCGGCTTTTCGATGGGCCGGATCAAAAATTGTTTGCCCTGCTGAGAATCGATGCGTGCTGCGACGGCAGCGTTGTAGTCGCGCACGCTGCGTCGCAGGTTGGCTGCCGGCATGCCGAGCTTGCGTGCGAGTTCGGCGAGGGTCTTTGCCTTGACGAAGGCCGGGTGGCGACCGAAGCGAGCGCGATAGGCCGCGGTCGGGTCGAGGGTAATCGTCGCCGCGTTCTGCAGGATGGCGTGATCGAACACGATGTTCATCCGAGTGCCGGGTTGGCGCAGCAGCGCCCGCTCGCGATAGTCGATGCTCGGATGGTCTTCCTGCATGAAGCGACGGCCGCGCTGATCGACAAAGATTTCCCAAACTTTTCGGGCTCCCGGTGAGAGCAGCAGGAAGGCACCGGAGCGCGGATCGCGCGGATCTTCGAGAACACCGGCAAAGGTACAAAGAAATTTGTCGCTACCGTCGACGGGTGCACCGAGCTCACTGGCTGCCACGATGCCATCACCCCGTGAGTAGGGATTGGCGTGCGAGCAGAGCGGGTACGCCGGCGTGAGCTTTTTCCAGAGTTCCGGATTGGCCGCATAGCCACCACTCGCGAGCACGATGTTTTTACCCAAAAACTCGACTTCGCCGTTGGGGGTGATTGCCCGCACGCCGCTGACTGCGCCCTTCGCATCAGTCAAAAGTCGTGTCATGCGAGTCTGCAGGCGCAAGTCGATACGGCCCTCGCGTACCAAGCGATCATGCGTAGGTCGCAGGGCTTCGAGAATGGAAAGCCCCTTGTTTGCGCCCCAAAGATATCGTCGCGTCGAGTAGGCCTCGTGGGCCTCGCCGGCCACCGGTGTGCCGGGTGCAGGCGCGAACCCCAAATCCATCAGCCAGTCGATGGTGGCTGCGGCCTGATCGACGAACAGGCGCAGCACGACCGGATCGATGCGCCCGTGGGCGATGCGCTGCGCGTCGCGGAAGTGTTCGTCGGGGCTGTCTTCGATGCCTTGCGACCGCTGCAGCCGCGTACCCGCCGCGCTGATCTGGCCCGACGACCAGTGCAAGGTGCCGCCGATGCGATAGTCGGCCTCGACTTGCAGCACCTGCGCGCCGCGTTCGGCTGCGCGGATCGCGAGCGGCAAACCGGCGGATCCCGCGCCGATCACAATCACGTCGTAGCGGTCGGAAATCGCCCGCTGCGGCGGCTTGGCCGGCTGCTTGGCCATACGGCGGCTGCGGGGAGTGAGGGAATTGCGGGACGCGCGGGTTGTATTCATGCGCGCATTTTGTCACGCGGGCGCAAGGCTCACCATTTGAGCCTGATCGGCTCTATAGTGATCGCGTCTCTATAGTGATCGCGTCCTGAGGCCTGAAAATCTCTGCGGGTGGTGGCGGTGACAGAGTCTTGGATCTTTTTGTTGTTGTTTTTGGCGGGCAGTGCGCTCGGTGCGTTCTTGGGCCTGCTGTTCGCGCGCCAGCGCCCTTCAGCGCGCCATCTGGCCGAGATCGAGCAGCTGCAATCGCGCGTGCTCGCACTCACCGCCGAGAGCGCGGCCTTGCAGGCGACGCTTGCTCGCGAGCAGGCGGTGTCGGCCGAGAAGCTGGCACTGCTCGAGGCGGCACGTGATCAGCTCGCCAACGCTTTCAAGGCGATTTCTGCTGACGCCCTGCGCAGCAATAATCAGCAGTTCCTCGACCTTGCGCGTACGCAGCTCGAGACCTTCCAGGCACAGGCGCGCACCGACCTCGAGACGCGGCAGCGTCGCATCGACGACAGCCTCAAGCCTATCCGCGAGTCTTTGGACAAATTCGACGTCCAAGTCAGAGATCTGGAAAAAAATCGGGCGGTGGCCTACCAGTCGATGACCGAGCAAGTGCAGCAGCTGATGCGCGAGCAGGTGGCGCTGCGCGGCGAGACCAGCAACTTGGTCGGTGCGCTGCGTCAACCGACCGTGCGTGGTCGCTGGGGCGAGATCCAGTTGCGGCGCGTGGTTGAACTCGCTGGCATGCTCGATCACTGCGATTTTCGCGAACAACATTCGATCGAAGGCGAGGACGGCAGGTTGCGTCCCGATCTGATCATTCATTTGCCGCGCGGTCGCAGCGTGATCGTCGACTCCAAGGTTCCGCTTGCGGGCTATCTGGCTGCGCTCGAGGCGCGCGACGACGCCACGCGTACGCTGCGGCTGCAGGAGCATGCCAAGGCCGTGAAGGGGCATTTGGCCGCGCTGTCGCGCAAGGGCTATGCCGCAGAAGTGCGGGGCAGTGCCGAGTTCGTGGTGTTGTTTTTGCCCGGCGAAGTGTTCTTCAGCGCTGCGCTCGAGCAGGATCCGGCGCTGATCGAGGCAGGTGTCGAGCAGGGTGTGATGATCGCGACACCCACATCACTCATTGCGCTGTTGCGTGCGGTGGCCTACGGCTGGCGCCAGGAAGAAATCGCGCGCAACGCCGAGAAAATCAGCACGCTGGGCAAAGAGCTGTACGACCGCCTTTCCATCATGGGCGAGCATTGGGTCAAGGTGGGCAAGGGCATCAGACAGGCTGTCGATGGCTACAACTCGGCCATCAATTCTTTGGAGACCCGAGTGATGGTCACTGCGCGCCGACTGCGCGATCTTGACCCGGCGCTTGACCCGACCCGACTCGAACCCATCGAGCCCGTGGACGTTACGCCGCGCCCGCTGCGCGATGAGACCGTGCGCCTGTCGGCGCCGGAAGGTCCGTCGAGCTAGCGAGCGCCGAGTTAGCGGGTGTTCAACTCGCGAGTGTCGAACACGCGTGCTACGCCGCGCCCGCGCGGGTCTGCGGCGGCTGTGACGACGCCATTGGCATCGACGTCGATCAACTGCATGTCACCGAATTCCCAAGGACTTTGCTTGACCTCGTAGCCAAGCGCCTTGAGATCGCTTTGCGTGCGTTCATCACCCAGTGCGCAGCAGCGACTATGCACAATCAAGGTTGCTGGCAGCAGTTGATGATGAAATCTCGCGGCGGCAACGGCATCAGCCGTGCTCATGCCGAAGTCGAGCCGGTTCACCATCGTCTGAAAAACTCCAGTGAAGATCGTCGAGCCACCCGGCGTACCGACGACCATGCGCACTCGATCCCCGGCGAGCAACAGCGTTGGTGTCATCGATGACAGCATGCGTTTTCCTGGCCGGATTTCATTGGCCACGCCGCCGACCACACCAAAAAGATTAGGTACACCCGGCTTGGTACTGAAGTCATCCATTTCGTTGTTGAGCAGGAAGCCCGCACCCTTGACCACGACACCGTTGCCGAAGCCCCCGTTCAGGGTATAGGTCAGAGCAACTGCGTTGCCCGCCGCATCGAGAATCGAGAAGTGCGTAGTCTCTGCGCTTTCGGCGAGCCCTGGTTTGACGGTGGCAAGCGGCGAGATGGCATCGCGTTGCACCTCGGCAGCGCGCTTTTGCAGGTAATTCTCGTCGATCAATGCCGCCGTCGGAACGCGTACGAAATCGGGGTCACCGAGGTATTCCGCGCGATCGGCAAATACCCGCTTGGAGATTTCGGCGATCAAGTGAACATAGGCGGCGGAGTTGTGCGCAGCCCCTGCGAAATCTTTGGCAAGTGCGTCCTTCATGCGCAGCA
This sequence comes from Gammaproteobacteria bacterium, assembly GCA_046091005.1. GTDB lineage: Bacteria > Pseudomonadota > Gammaproteobacteria > Steroidobacterales > Steroidobacteraceae > UBA964. Next base: position 7,958 of record JBJTAV010000180.1, read on the forward strand.
GCTGCACAAGGGCGATGCCTCCCGAGCTCGGGGGCGGCGCAGAGATCAGGGTGTAGTCGCGCCAGCGTACGCTCAAGGGTTCGCGCCAAATGGCGCGATAGGCCGCAAGGTCAGCATGCGTGATCAACCCCTTGCCGCGACGCATTTCGGCGACGATGAGATCTGCGGTGCGACCAGCATAAAAACCCGCTGGTCCGTGCTGCGCGATCCGCTGCAGTGTGCGCGCGAGCTCGGGCTGCTTGAAGGGCCGTTCACCAAGCTTGCCAAAATATTCAGCGAAATTCGTTTTGCCAGCGTAGTCGGGGAGAGACTCGACGACACCGTCGATCAAAGATTTTGGCGGAACAAAGCCGTCGCGAGCGAGGCGGACCGCTGGCTGCAGCAGTTCTGTCCAGGGCCGGCTGCCATATTTGCGATGTGCTTCCCAAAGGCCCGCGACCGTTCCGGGTACGCCCGCAGCACGGTGCCCGACGAGCGATGCGCCGGGGATCGGTTTACCACTGGCCTCGAGATACATATCGCGGCTCGCTGCCTGCGGTGCGACTTCGCGGAAATCGAGAAAAGCCGTCGCCGTCCCCATCTTGAGCGTGATGAAACCACCGCCGCCGAGATTGCCGGCCTCCGGGAAAGTGACGGCGAGCACGAAGGCCGTTGCGACCGCGGCATCGACCGCATTGCCGCCTTTTCGTAACACCGACTCGGCGACCTCGGCGCTGTAGCGATCGGGAGCGGCAACCGCCGCTTGCGCGAGAGTGGTTGGCGCGACGGCAGTTTGCGACGCCGCCGCGAGCGTTTGGCCGAGCAGCACGACCAACGCCGCGAGCGCCACGGCGTGTCGACGAACAAGCAGACGAGCGAGAGGTCGCGCAGAAATGGACGGTGTCATGCGGACATGTTCTCACATGGCTGCCGGCTGCGGCATGATGCCCCGATTCGTATTTCAGGTCGGGGTTCCCATGACAGGACAACTGTGCTCCATCAATCGCGGCTTGGTCGGCCGGTGTTTGATCGCTCTTGTTTTGATGGGGGTTGCGCTTGCCGGCGAGAGGGCGCATGCGCAGGGTCAGGACTCGACGCCCGGCGAGCGCAACTTGCGCATCATGGCGGAGTTGCTACCGGGCTATTACGACAATTCGAATCAGAGTTACTTTGATGTTCGCCGGAAGCTGCCGGCGGCCGACCGTCATCCACGCGTGTCGACTACCATCACTCGAGTCGATGCACCGGCCTTCGGTCGCCACGTTTATCTTTGGGTGAATCGCAGCGAAACAGCTGCAGGCCCATCCACGTCGTACCGACTCGCCACGCTCGAGGCGGGTCCTGCGGCCGATGAAGTGACCATGCGCCATTACTTGCGCATGCAGGGGGAGATCACGACTGCCGAGCTGCCGAGTTTGCAGCCCAAAGATTTACGACGTACCGAGGGTTGCGACTACATCTTCAAGCGCCGTGCTGATCATTTTCGTGGGCTGCAGGGCAACAAAGCCTGTCGCTTCGAGTGGGAAGCTCAGCAGGTCTACACCGACAATGAAATCTCGCTATCGCGCAGCAGTCTGTGGTTTCACGATCACAAGTGGGTCGTGAAAAGCGGGCAGCGTATCAGTGGTGTGGCGTCAGGCGAGCCCTTCTGGCTCGAGCGTGCGCGCTACTTCCATTGCTATGCCGATGTGCCGGGCGTGGGCGGTGGCGTCGACATCCCCTTCAGTCGTTATGACGACATGCTGCTGCATGACAAGGGCGACACGCACTGGTTCACGGCCAAGTCCGACCCCGCGCGCAATTTGCCGCAGCGCGAGCTTGCGCTGAACCTGCGGGCAGTGACCTGGCAGGTGCTCAACGAGGCCAACGACTATTTCAATCGCAATTCGTTGGTGCTATCGGTGATCGAGCGCTTGCCCGACGGCTCGACCAAAGAGCACGGCTACGCGTTTACCGATCCCGACGCCGAGCGCATTGCGATGAACATGAAGTGGATTTTGGTGAACTGCGCCATGACGGCCCGCAAGGACGCGAAGCCCGAGATGTAAGCAGGCTTGCAAGCCTGGTTTTTTAAGCAGGCTCAGGTTTTTGGCTGGCGCAGATCAATGATTTCGGCGGCGACATCGATGATTTCGCGTTCGTGAGCAGCCTCGCGCCAGGGCTCGCCTAGCGCCGCCTCGTACCACTCGAGCATCGAGGGCAGGGCGCGCAGGCGCGCGACGTAGGCGTCGCACGCCTCGCCTAGCGACAAGTGGTAGGTCTGCAGTCTGAACGCCACTGGCGCATAGAACGCATCGACGCCCGTGAATGTCTGGCCGCCCAAAAAGGGGCCGCCGAAGCGCGCCAGCCCTTCTTGCCACAGGGATTGCATGCGCGAGAGATCGCGCTCAAGTGCGACTGGCCTCTCGCGCAGTACCACGCGCTGGCCGCAGGTCATGCTGCAGATATTGCGCAGCGCCTGAAAGCTCGAGTGCATTTCAGCGGCAGCCGAGCGCGCCCAAGCGCGGGCAGCCCGTTCGGCAGGCCAGACGCCCGCGTGGCGCTCGGCCAAATATTCGACGATGGCGAGCGAGTCCCAGATACGCAGGTCGCCATCATGCAGGCAAGGTACGCGTCCGCTCGGCGAGTGCTGACGGAAGAGTTCCGCACTGCCGGGTTCGGCAAACGGAATCAACAGCTCCTCGAAGTCGATGCGCAGCGTGCGCATCAGCACCCAAGGTCGCAGCGACCACGAGGAGTAGTTCTTGTTGCCGATGACGAGCGTGTACATGGGTCTCTTCAGCGAGCCGGTTTGCGGAACTTCAGCGTGAAACGGTCGCTGTAGCCGGCGATTGATGGGCGCTGACTGTCATATTTGAGCTCATCATCGGGGCGGTAGTGCAGATCGCTGAAGGCTTCAAAGACGAAGCCGGCGTCCAGCGCTTCTTTGATCACGACCACCGGGTCGATACGCCGCCAGTTTTCGGGGGAGGTCGGCTCGTTGTGACGACGCGTGTGATCGACGACGCCGTAGACACCACCCGGCTTCAGGGCATCGAACACGGCTTTGTTCAAGAGTGCACGCGCGTTGGGCGTCATGTTGTGCACGTTACGGAACGTGAGCACCATGTCGGCATTCTGTACCGGGATCTCGATCGTCTCGGCGTCAAAAATACCGCGCTGCCCGGAGGGCTTGGTGACGAATTTGCCCTCCGAAACTTTGACCTTGTCGAGGCCCCACTCCTTCAAGCGCGGCGCGAGTCGAGAGGCGCTCACCGATACGTGCAGCGTGCCTTTGTCGGCGAGCACCTGACCGAGCACCTTGGTGTACCAACCCGCGCCGGGCATGACTTCAACCACGGTCATGTCGGGCTGCAGACCAAAGAATTCGAGGGTCTGTACGGGCTTGCGTTCCGGGTTGTCGCGCGCGCGTTCCTCGGCGGTGCGGATGGGGCTCGCGAGCGCCTTTTCGATGGCGACAGCCGTTTCGCTTTTGGCGGCCGGCGCGCCCATCTGCGCTTCGGCGACCAAGCCGAAGAGAGCCGAGACAGTGATGACGAGAGAGGCAAACGGAGATTTCGAGAGCTTCACGGGTCACTCCAAGGGTGATGTGTGGGTATGGGGGTGATTTGCAGGTATGGGGGTGATCTGCAGGTATGACGACGATTCTGGCATGCTTCCGCTGTCCAAAGAACTTCCTGCGGCGGAAAGTCATGACCCTGAATCGGCGCGATCTCACTTCGAGACTTTTGACGGGGATGGCCTGGACGGCGATCGCCGGAACGGCGGCGGGTTTGCCGCGAAAGCTGCTGGCCGCCACGCAGCAGGGGGTCGCGGCAGGACGGGAAGCCTTGGTCGCGCTACCCGGCAAGCTGGCCCTGCGTCGACTCACCGAGCGTCCGCCCAACTTCGAAACCCCGCTCGAATATTTCCGCAGCGTGCTGACGCCCAACGAAGCATTCTTTGTTCGCTATCACCACGCGGTGATTCCGCAAATCATGGCCGAGGATTTTCGGCTGGAGATCGGCGGCCCGGCAGCCGAGCGCACGCTCAATCTCTCGCTGACAGAGCTACGCCGCGATTTCCCGGCAACCGAAATCGTGGCGGTTTGCCAGTGCTCGGGTAATCGTCGCGGCCTCTTTGATCCACCGGTGGCAGGTTTGCAGTGGGGTCACGGCGCGATGGGCAATGCCCGTTGGCGGGGGGTCAGACTCGCAGACTTGTTGCAGCGTGCCGGGCTCAAACCCTCCGCGGTCGAGGTCTCGTTCGATGCCGCTGATGCGCCGCCGCTCGAGGGTACCCCCGACTTCATCAAGTCGCTGCCGCTCATCAAGGCGCTGCATCCCGACACACTGATCGCCTATGAGATGAACGGCGCGCCACTGCCCGTACTCAATGGTTTTCCGCTGCGCGTGGTCGTGCCCGGCTGGACGGCGACCTATTGGCTGAAGCACGTCAATCGAATCAGTGCGCTCGAGGGCAACGAAAAAAACTTCTGGATGGCCTCGGCCTACCGCATGCCGCGGCAGCTGTTTCCTTTGGTCGAGCGCTTCCCCGGACAGGAAACCGCCGAGCGTGCGCCGGTCACCGAGATCGCCGTCAATTCTTTGATCACCTCGATGGAGCGTGACGGTATGCTGCGGGCAGGTCGATCCGCGCTTGCCGGCATCGCCTGGGACTCTGGCCGGGGGATTGATCGGGTCGAGCTGTCATTCGATCGCGGCGCATCGTGGCGGCGCTGCGAACTCGGCGAGGATCTCGGGCCTTATTCTTTTCGAGCATGGCGCGGTGATTGGCCAGCGCTCGCGGCCGGTTTTCATGAGGTTTGGGCGCGCGCCGCCAACAAAGCGGGTCAGTCACAAGTCGAAACGCCCATCCCCAATCCTTCGGGCTATCAACACAATGCCTATCATCGCGTGAAGGTGGAGGTGCGGACATGAGACCTGCTGCAGTCGCTGTTTCTTTGCGGCCATTTTTGATCGTGCTCGCGTTGGGCAGCATCTCGCTCCGCGCTGCGGCCGAGCCGGAAGCGGCCGCGGGCGAGGGCCGCGAGCTGTTCATCGCACGCTGCAGCGTCTGTCACAGCATCGACTACATCGAGATGCACGCGCGTTTTGGCACGCGCGCACTTTGGGAGGCCTCGGTCACCAAGATGCGCAACGCCTTCAAGGCCCCCATCGCCGACGATGAGGCGCGACAGTTGCTCGATTATCTGCAGCGCAACTACGGTCCGACGCGCGCTCAGCGCACGACGCCGAGCAGTTCGATCTCGAACACCAGCGTGGCACCGGGCTTGACGGCGGGCGGTGAACCCCGCTCGCCATAGGCGAGTTCAGCCGGACAAGTAATCCGACTGCGACTACCGACACGCATTTTTTGTAGCGCCTCGCTCCAGCAGGCGATGACGCCGCGTACCGGGAGTGTGGCCGGGGTGCTGCGGCCACGAGAACTTTCGAACAAGGTACCGTCGATCAGTCGGCCTTCGTAGTGAACGCTCACGTGATCGAGTGCGGACGGGCGCTCACCGGACCCTGCGCGCAAAGATTCGATGATGAGGCCGCTCTCGAGTCGCTCGACCCCCGGGGTTTGCGCAACGGCGGCGAGGTAGGCGGTTCCGGCTGATCTTTCGCGCTGCAGCGTGGCGGCGCGTCGATCGGCCTGCAATGTGGTCAGGCCTTCGGCCTCGGCGGCAAGATCCACCTTTGATGAGCGTCCGAGGACGCCGTCGGCGATCCCCGATTTCACCCACTCGAGTTCCTGCTCATTGAGGCTGAAGCCGTCGAGGGTGCGCGAGATCAGTTGCCCAAGCGTATAGAGCGACCGGGCTTCAGGGTTTGGTAATGGCTCGCTCTGCGCGGCGCCATTTGAGCTTGCTGGCGCCGCGTGCGCGGGCAGAATCGTGGAGACGCTCCAAAGCGCCAACAGCATCGCGCCGATGCACGATGAGGCGCTTCGGTCCCTTGCAGGCCGATGGCTCGTCATGTTTTTTCCCCCGTTGACCTGCCTGCGACATTTGCCCATCGCAAGCGGGTTCTGGCCCTATATTGCGCTTCGCCGCGCCGCTGTCAACGTGTTGGTCAATAATGCCGACCAAAGCGCAACGCTGACCCCACTCGAGGATTCGTGTCCATGTCCCCAAGAGAGACCGTTTTCATCACCGGCGCCTCGGCCGGAATCGGGGCGGGGCTCGCTCGCGAATATGCGCGCCGCGGCGCCCGCCTTGCTCTGTTCGCCCGCCGCGCGGAGCTGCTTGAGTCCCTGGCCGCAGAACTGCGGGCGCTAGGGGCCGAGGTCAGCATCCATCAAGGGGATGTGACCTCGGAGGGTGATGTCGCGAGGGCGCTCGAGGAATTGGCCGCGCGGGGTGTCGGTGTCGACATCGTTTATGCCAATGCCGGCTTTGGTGTGGCGGGTACCGTGCAAAAGCTGTCCATCGGAGATTATCGAAGGCAATTCGAGACCAATGTTTTTGGCCTCCTGCGCACCGTCAAAGAATCTCTGCCTGCGCTACGCGCCAGCCGCGGACAGCTGGTTTTGGTGGGTAGCGTGGCCGGCTATGCCGCCTCGGCTGCCATGTCGGCCTATTCGATGAGCAAGTTTGCCGTGCGCGCGCTCGCCGAGACGCTGCATGGCGATCTCGCGCCCGAGGGCATACGCGTGACGCTGGTTTCGCCGGGGTTTGTCGATTCCGACATCCGCAAGACCAATAATCACGGCGTGGTTCAACCGGGGGCCCGCGATCCTATTCCGCAATGGTTGCGCGTCAGCACGCCGCGCGCTGCCCGCGAGATCGTCCGTGGTGTTGCCCGTGGGCGTGCCGAAATCGTGGTTACTGGGCATGGCAAGTTCATCGTGTTCTTTGCTCGGCACTTTCCCGGTTTGCTGCGTACGCTCGGTCGCCTCGTCTATCGCGGTCGACCCGAACCGAAGGTCGCAAAGTCTTGAGCGGCAGTCGAAAACTTTTTCCGACGCTGATCCATGTGGCGCCGCTGCGTCGCGCAGGCGTCACGGCGCTCAATCGGCGCTTGCTGCAGGAGGCCCTGCAGCTGCGCGAGGATGATGTCGCGGGTCGCCGCTGGTCGCAGCGAAACTATCCGGGGGGCTATACCTCCTATGGATCGCAGTGCCGCCTGCAGCAAATTTCGCCGACCTTTGCCACGCTCGAGCGGTGGCTGCGGCCTCACCTGCGGCGCTTCGTGACCGAGCTCGCCCTCGACTTGCGGGGCCGGGAACTGGTGATGACCGACTGCTGGGTCAATCTCATGCCGACGGCCGTGGTACACAGCCTGCATCTGCACCCGCTGTCGACCATCAGTGGCACCTATTACATAAGGACCCCGGCCGGATCCTCGGGTCTCAAGTTCGAAGACCCGCGGCTCGATCGCTACATGGCCGCGCCGCCGCGGCAGGCGGAAGCGGCGCCGGAGCTGCGTCCTTGGTACACGGTGCCCGCCCGCGCGGGCCAAGTGGTGCTGTTCGAGAGCTGGCTGCGGCATGAGGTACCCCCGAATCCGTCGCGGACGCCGCGAGTGAGCGTCTCATTCAATTACAGCTGGTTCTGAGCCGGCGGGCGGTTGACAGTCCCCGGGCCGCTACCTAGAATCCGCGGCCTTTCTCGGGGACCCGTGGTCGGGTTTCCGAAAAACAGCGACCTTCGAGTACCGAGCCGCTCCCGCAAGGGGGCGGCTCGGGTTGTCTCGGGGGTCGCCCGCCGCAGCCGGTCGTCGAGCTGTCGGTCGTAGGTCCGGGTTCTCTCGCGGCGACGCGGGATGTTTTTGCGGGCCTTGCGAGCGATGTCTCCTGTCCGGTCGTTTTGGTTCTCAAACGCTGTAGATCTGGAGACTGCATGGCCACGACAGGTCAGCTGATTCGCGCCCCGCGCCGCACCCCGTCCGAAAAGACCAAGGTGCCCGCTCTCGGCGCAGCCCCGCAGAAGCGCGGCGTGTGCACTCGCGTGTACACCACCACCCCCAAGAAGCCCAA
>JBJTAV010000181.1:0-3686 GCA_046091005.1 Gammaproteobacteria bacterium
CATCGAGTGGTCCTTGCTCGGCGTCTCGGGAACGCTCAATTTCACGGCCGGTGTGCTGGTGTGGCCGATCGTGTTCGTGATGACCGACGTCATCAACGAGTACTACGGCGTCAAAGGCGTGCGACTCATTTCCTGGGTTGCGGTCGGCTTCATTGCCTATGCGTTCATGGTTGCCTACGTCTCGATCGGTCTCGCACCGGCGGGGTTTTGGGTCGAGGCCAATCGTGATCTCGGCGTACCTGATATCCAGCACGCTTATGCACAGGTGTTTGGTCAGGGGCTGTGGACGATCATCGGCTCGATCGTGGCCTTTCTGATCGGTCAGTTGGTGGACATCACCGTGTTCCGCCGCATCCGTGCGGTGACCGGCGAGAAGCTCATCTGGTTGCGCGCCACTGGCTCGACCGCGGTTTCGAAGTTGATCGACAGCTTGGTCGTGCTCTATATCGCGTTCGTGCTCGGGCCGCAGAAGTGGCCGATTCCGCAGTTTCTCGCAGTCGGCATGGTCAACTACAGCTACAAGATGTTGGCTGCGATCGCGATGATTCCGCTGCTTTATCTCGCGCGGCGCATGATCAAGTCCTATCTCGGCGACGCCGAGACCGAGCGCCTGAAGTCACTCGCGCACTGAGTCAGTCGAGCCCTGAGTCAGTCGAGCCCTGAGTCGGTCCGGTACTGAGTCAGTGCAACAGACTGGCGAGTCTGCGTCTGGCGGCTGGCAGTTGCGAATCGTTGGCATCAAATAATTCCAGCGCCTTGCGCAGGTCGTCCTTGCCCGCAGAGTTCGCATAGCGTCGATTGCGCTCGGCGGCGGCGAACAGGGTTTCAAGTCCGCGAACGTTGTCGGCACGCAGGAAATACTTGGCTGCGCTCACGCGCGCCGTCTGAATGGCATCGGTCTCGTCGGGCGAGCTCGCCACATTCGAAAAATGCACGAGCGCATAGGCCGCCCGCACCGGCGCATCGCTTTGCGCTGCCGGACGCAAGCTTTGCAGCAGTCCCAAGCCTTCGGCCGCACGCCCCATGCAGGCGAGCACGGACGCGTAGGTGACGACCAGCACTTCGTCGGTTGAGGCCGGAGTCCCTCGCAGCGCGAGGGGCTGCGCGTTCGGGGGTGACGTGAGCGGCGCGAGGAGCGGCGCCATCAGGGGTTCGAGCAGCGACTGTGCCTCCTGGGGGCGACCTGCCGCGAGCGCCGCGCGGGCGTTCGCGAGCGGGCCATCGCTCGCTTTCGGCAGGTAAGGTTCGACGAATGTGCGCACGGCGCCCAAGGGTTGCGCGCCCACGAATTCATCGACCACCTGGCCATCGCGAAAAAGTTTGACCGCGGGGATGCTGCGAATTGCGTAGGCACCAGCGACTTCGGGCTCCTCGTCGGTGTTGAGTTTGACCACCTTGAGCCCAGGCGTTTCGGCGGCGAGCTGATCGAGTACGGGTCCGAGCATGCGACAGGGGCCGCACCAGGGCGCCCAAAAATCGACCAATACCGGCTGCGTGGCCGAGGCTTCGATGACTTCGCGGCGAAAGTCCGCGGTGGTGACGGTTTGCGCTGCACTCATGAACGCATCAATGGGTGTCGGCGTTGGCGATTTCAAGTCGCGGGCTGCGGATAGGGCAGGGATAATGCAGCGATGACACGCTCCGCCCCGAAGCTGCTCGCGCTCGTACCGCCTATGACGCAGCTCAATACGCCGTACCCCTCGACGGCGTACCTCACGGGGTTTTTGCGCTCACGCGGTTTCGACGCCCAGCAGGAAGACCTCGCGATCGAGCTCGCGCTCGGCTTGCTTTCGGCCGAGGGGCTTGCCGAGTTACGCAGCGCGATCGCAGCCGTTCCTGCGCGAGCCCGGGGCCCACGATCGAAAGCTTTTTTGGCGTCGTATGCCGAGTACCACGCGGCGATCGACGGTACGGTCGCTTTTTTGCAGGGTCGCGATTCCACCTTGGCGCATCGGATCGTCTCGCGGCAGTTCTTGCCCGAGGGGCCGCGCTTTCAATCACTCGAAGCCTATGCCGACGAGGCGGACCCGCTCGCCTGGGCCTTTGGTGCGCTTGGCAATCATGATCGGGCTCGACATCTGGCGACGCTCTTCATCAATGATTTGGCCGATGTGCTGCGCGAAGCGGTGGATCCGCGCTTCGAGTTCGTCCGCTATGCCGAGCGACTGGCGGCGAGCGAGCCCTCTTTCGATCCGCTGGCGACAGCGCTTGCGGCGCCGCGCAATCTGATTGACCAGCGCCTGCATGCCCTCACGCTTGCTGCACTGCAGCGGCATCGTCCCGATATCGTCTTGTTGTCGGTGCCGTTTCCGGGGGCGGTGTACGGCGCGTTTCGAATTGCGCAAACCATTCGTGCAGCAGAACCAAAGATCATGCTGGTACTCGGCGGGGGTTACGTCTACACCGAGGTGCGTGATCTCGCCGAGCCACGAGTCTTCGATTACTTTGATCGAGTGACGCTCGATGACGGCGAGCGGCCGTTGCTGGCGCTGATCGAGCACTGGCAGGGTCTGCGACCCACTGATCGTTTGGTGCGAACGTTTTTGCGCGAAGACGCCGTGGCAGTCAAAGCCACCGGCGCAGTCAAAGCCACCGGTGCAGTCCGCTACGTCGATCACTGCGAGCCCGACGTACCTTTTGCCGAAGTGGGTACGCCGACCTGGGACGGCCTGCCGCTCGGGCGCTATCTGTCGGTGCTTGATCTGCTCAATCCTGTCCATCGCCTTTGGTCGGATGGACGCTGGAACAAACTCACGGTCGCGCATGGCTGTTACTGGAAGAAATGCAGCTTCTGCGACATTTCGCTCGATTACATCTCGCGTTACGAAGCGGCGAATGCTGCGCTACTCGTGGATCGGATCGAGACCGCGGTGGCCGAAACGGGGGAGAGCGGTTTTCATTTCGTGGATGAGGCCGCACCACCCAAAGCTTTGAAGGCGATGGCCGAAGAGTTGTTGCGGCGCGGTCGGGTGATTTCCTGGTGGGGAAACATCCGCTTCGAGAAAACCTTTTCGCCCGAGGTGTGTCGCTTGCTCGCGCAGAGTGGCTGCATCGCGATCACCGGGGGTCTCGAGGTGGCCTCGGATCGTCTGCTGCAGCTGATGAAAAAAGGCGTGTCGGTGGCGCAGGTGGCGCAGGTCACGCGCGCGTTCAGCGACGCCGGAATTTTGGTGCATGCCTATCTCATGTACGGATTTCCGACGCAGACTGTCGCCGAGACCATAGACTCGCTCGAATACGTTCGGCAGCTCTTCGAAGAGGGCTGCATTCAGTCAGGCTTCTTCCATCGCTTTGCGTGTACGGTACATTCGCCCGTAGGGCGCGATCCCGCAGCCTATGGCGTGACCCTCGCGCCTCAGCCCTTTGGCGGATTCGCGCGTAACGATGTCGCATTCATTGATCCGAGCGGTATCGATCACGATGCACTCGGTGAGGCCTTGAACGCCGCGCTCTACAACTACATGCACGGCGTGGCGCTCGAGCGCGATGTGCGCGAATGGTTTGCGCCCTTCATGCGCCGCGTGCCGCGCACCACGGTGCGCTGCGATTTCGTCAGAGCGGCGCTGACGAAAAAAAGGCCTCGATCGGTACGCTGAGGCCGGAGAGGTCGGCTGCGACTGCAGCGGTGGCTGCGGTGGCTGCGGCGGCGAAGGTCGCTGAGCACCAACCCGCGGTGCCGAATCCCT
>JBJTAV010000182.1:0-2850 GCA_046091005.1 Gammaproteobacteria bacterium
CGGGGCTGCCCTCGCGCGCCGAGTCGATCGCGATCTGGGAACAAGCGAGCGGGTTTCAGGCGACGCATCTCGAGTACTACGAGGTATATGCCGCCTGGCGCATGGCCTTCGTGATGACGCGCATCGCGCAGATGTTCAAAACTCGCGGATGGATTCCCGAAGATTCGGACATGGATGAGCGTAATGGTGGTGCCACGCTGCTCGCCGCTCATGCCGAGCGCTTGAACTTCGGAGTCTGAAGATGTCGGGAAGTATCGGTCCATTGGTTGCCGCAGATGAGTGGTTCAACCACCAGATCGTCGAGACTCATGCCACGGTGCTGCACACCGATTCCTCATGGACCGAGAAAGTGTGGGGGAGTGTTTTCAGTCCCGACGGTGCGCTCGCCGTGAGCTTCGGTTTTGGCAAGTACGTCAATCGCAATGTCGTCGACGGATTTGGTGGCGTCAGTCGCGGCGTCGAGCAATGGTCGGTCCGGGCGAGTCGAACGCTCTCGAGCAATGTGGATCACATCAATGTCGGTCCGCTGCACTACCAAATCATTGAACCGCTCAAAGACATTCGGGTGCGGCTCGAGCGCAACGCTGCACAGCCGATCGCCTTCGATCTTGAGCTGCGCGGCATCACGCCGTGCGTTGCAGAGGAGCGCGAAGATCGACGCACGCTCACGGGTTATCGGCGTAGCGCAGATCAAATCCGCTTCCATCAAATCGGCACTGCAAGCGGTTGGATCGAGGTTGCGGGGGTGCGTACCGAAGTACGCGATTGGGTCATGGCGCGCGATCGCAGTTGGGGCGTGCGGCCGACAGTGGGTGGCCCGATGCCGGGCATGCAGCCCGACCCGATGGACAGCCATCCGCCGCGAGTGCTCGCGGTCTGGAACCCGGTGCTATTTGGTGCGGGCGATGCTGCCTACGCTTACATGCAGTACTACCTCGTCTACGAGGGTGATGGCTGGCGCCACGAAAAAGTGCAGGGTGCGTTCGAATATCCGGATGGACGTCGAGTGTTGGTGTCGCGCATCGAGCCGCGACTGAAATTTGATCCTGCCAATTTTCGCCTGCTCGAGGCGAGCTTCGATCTGACGCTCGCCGATGGCAGTGCCCGGCGATTGCTTGCGCACCCGATCAACGGCACGGGTTTTCACTTGGGCGCTGGGCTTTATTTGGGTTTTGATGGGCATTACCACGGCGAGTGGCGCGGCGAGCAGCACCTCGAGGGGGAATACTTTGCTGACTGCTCGACGGTCGAGAACGCGCGTCGGCTCAATCAATTTCGCGACTGCGTAATGAGTTTTCGCGATGAGGGCACTGGCGCAAGCGGTACGGGGATCTGCCAAACCTGGGTGCAGGGTCGCTGGCCAGCGATGGGCTTGGTCTGAGCCGTCCAAAGAATTCAAGAGGAGATTGAGACAGTGAAATACGATTTCGAAGGCAAAGTCGCGCTCGTCACGGGCGCAGCATCGGGGATTGGTCGGGCCACCGCAGTGGCCTTTGCTGCATCCGGCGCAGCCGTCGTGGTGGCGGATCTTGACGCCATACGCGGTGAAGAAACGGTGGCCTTGGCCAAGGCGGCAGGCGGTCGCGCCGTGTTTCAGCGCTGCGATGTATCGGCCGCGGCCGATGTCGAAGCGCTCATCGCGCGCGCCGTCAATGAATTCGGTCGCCTCGACTTCGCGCACAACAACGCAGGCATCAATAGTCTCGCGGCCGATGAGTGGGAAACTAAACACTGGGATCGTAGCGTCGGTGTGAACCTCACTGGCGTCATGCTGTGCATGCGGGCCGAAGCGGCAGTGATGTTGTCGCAAGGCAAGGGTGCGATCGTTAACACGGCATCGATCAATGGGCTCGTGGGTAATGCCTCGCAGCCCGCCTACACCGCGACCAAGCACGCGGTGGTCGGATTGACTCGGCATGGTGCGCTCAAGTGGGCGCGCAAGGGCATCCGCGTGAATTGCGTATGCCCTGGCGTGATCGACACGCCCATGGTCGAGGGCGTGGCGGCGCGTCCCGAGATCCGCAAAATCATGGAGAACATGACCCCGCTCGGTCGCTTCGGTCAGCCCGAAGAGGTGGCGGCCGGCGTGCTCTGGCTATGCTCGGATGCGGCGAGTTTTGTCACCGGCCATCCGCTCGTCATCGACGGTGGTGCGACGGCGGACTGAGCGACCCTCAAAAGCCGCGGAATTCCACGAGTTCATCGACGCTGATTCGATTGCGCTCGAACTGGTTCACCGGTTTGCTGCGATCAGGATGCCCGACCGCCATCCCGCAATAGACAAGTTCGTCGGCACCGAGCGCGAACAGTCGGGCAAGCTCTGGTCTAAAGGCTGCCCAGGCCTCTTGCATGCAGCTGCCGAGTCCGCGCTCCTCGAGCAGCAGCGCGACCGTCTGGAGCAGCATGCCAAGGTGCGCCCACTGTCCGTGGGCGAGCCGGCGGTCGATCACGAAAAAGAGCCCGACCGGCGCCCCAAAGAATTCGAAGTTGCGGGCAACGTGACGCAATCGCGCGGGTTTATCCTCGCGCGGAATCCCGAGTGCGCGGTACATGTCTTCGGCCAGTGCAAAGCGGCGGGTGCGCAGCGGCTCCCAAAGATTGGGCGGGTAGATAGGGAAACGGTCGCTGGCCTCACGCGCCGGGTCCGGGCGCGTCTCGCGCGCCATGCGGATGACGGCTTCGCGCTCGGCACCCGCCGCGGCAATGATGCGCCACGCCTGGATATTGCTGCCCGAGGGGGCCCAGCGAGCGGCATCAAAGACTTCACGCAGCACTTCGGCCGACACCGGCTCGGGCAAAAAATTGCGTATCGAACGACGGCCGCGCACGGCTTTGGAGACGGTCATGGTT
>JBJTAV010000183.1:0-6964 GCA_046091005.1 Gammaproteobacteria bacterium
ATGAGCTCGCGGCGGCGCGCGATGGCACCGGAGTTTCTTTGCTGATCACGGATAGTCGCTGTGCGCGAGAGCTCGCGACGCATCCTGCGAGCTGTCCGCTCGTGGTGGCTGCGGACGATTCTTTGAGCGGCGATGATCGGCAGCGCGAAGCTGTAGTGATCGATTTGGCAGTCGCCGCGGGGGCCTTGCGCCTTGCCGATCTGCTCGCCGAAGCGCCCGCAAATGCCGGGCCGGCTGCGCCGTCGGTCGAGCCCCTCGATCCCGCGACCATTCTGTTTACTTCCGGGACTACCGGTCGCGCGAAGGGTGCGGTGCTCAGTCACTGGGGCACCAGCAACTCGGTGTGGACCAATCTTTATGCCGGGTACCGCATCGCCGCTGACATGGCGGCTCGCTACGGCATGACGATGGAGCAGCTTGCGGCCATGTCACCGCAGACCTGCGTACTGCTCATGTTCCCGTTCTTTCACACGAGCGGCTTGCATACGGGGTTGCTCTCGACACTGGTGCGCGGCGGCAAGATCGTCCTGATGCGGCGGTGGGATGCAGCCGCGGCATTGCAGCTGATCGAAACCGAGAAAGTGACGCAGTTTCCTTGTGTGCCGACCATGATGTGGGATCTGCTGCGTTCGCCAAATATTTCGCAGCACGATCTGAAATCTTTGACGAGCGTCTCCACGGGCGGTCAGGCCTTGCAGGCGGGCATGCTCAGCGAAATCACCAAAGCCTTCCCGCGAGCCGTACCGGGCACCGGGTTCGGCATGACTGAAACCACGGGCGCGGTGGCCATGTCGGTGGGCGAAGAATACCTCGCGCATCCGGGGACGGCCGGTCGCGTGCTCGCCACGACGCTCTTCAAAGTCGTGCGGGAAGATGGCAGCGTTGCAGCCCCTGGCGAAGCCGGCGAGATCTGCATGCGCTCGGTGTCGAACATGCTCGGGTATTGGGGCGATCCCGAGGAGACCGCGCGTGCCTTCGACACTGAGGGCTTCATGCGCTCGGGTGATATCGGTTATCTCGATGCCGACGGGTTCCTTTATATCGTCGATCGCAAGAAAGACATGGTGATCTCCGCGGGCGAGAATATTTATTGCGCCGAGGTCGAGCGCGTGCTGCTCGCACATCCGGGTCTCGCGGAAGCGGTTGCTTTTGGCGTGCCCGATTCGCGTCTCGGCGAGCGCCTGATGGCGATCGTCGTGCCGCATGCCTCGGCGGGGCTCATCACCGGTGATGAGGTGAAGCAGCATGTGGCGGCGCAGCTCGCAGCCTACAAAGTGCCGACTGAAGTCTTGGTGCAGCACGAATCTTTGCCGCGCAACCATCTCGACAAGGTCGATAAAGTACAGCTGCGCCGTCGATACAGCGCATCGTGAGCAAAAGAGAACGGGAGCAGCAACAAGATGGGTTTTCCGCGGGGCGCCAAAGTCTTTGATCTGATGTTGGGGATACCCGTCAGTGCCACCAATACCGAGTGGTACACGCCGTATCTGCCGCTGCTGCTCGATCGCGAGAGCCGTGAGGCTTTCAAGATGCCGGCGCAGTACATGTTCAAAGATATCCCGGTGCTGCCCACCGATTCCGACTACGTCGACTACACGGTCTCGCAGATGGATCACTATCACATCGCGCGCGCCATGGTCGGCTACTGGGAAGGGTCGGCAGGCGTCACACGGGCGCGCGAGGTTTATCCCGATCGCTTCATCTTCGACTATCACGTCAATCCCAACAACGGGATGGACGATGTCCGTGAAATACGTCGCTTGAAGGCTGCAGGCCACATACACGCGGTCAGTTTCTTTCCCTGCGGCAACAACCCGCAGGTGCCCATCAACGATAAAAAGGTTTATCCGATCTACGCGACTTGCGTGGATCTCGATTTGCCCGTGTTCGTGAACGTGGGGGTACCTGGACCGCGCTTGCCGATGGCGCCGCAACACGCCGAGCTCGTTGATGAAGTCTGCTGGTTTTTCCCGGAGTTGAAGTTCGTGATGCGTCACGGCGCCGAGCCTTGGGAGGATCTCGCCGTCAAGCTGATGCTCAAGTGGCCGAATCTCTTTTATTCCACCAGCGCCTTTGCTCCCAAACACTACCCGAAGGCCATCATCGATTACGCCAACACGCGCGGCGCTGATCGAATCATGTACGCCGGGTATTGGCCCATGGGCTTGTCGCTCGAGCGCATCTTCCGCGAACTGCCCGATGTGCCGTTCAAAGATTCAGTGTGGCCGAAATTCCTGTATGAAAATGCTGCCCGCCTGTTCGGAGGCCAACCGTCATGAGCACAGAAGACATTCCATCGAACACTGCTGCCCGTCAGTACCTCTCGCGCTTCTCGAAAGAGCAGTTGCTCGCGTGGCGTACGGCGCCGCTCGATCGACCCGCCTCGGCGGCTGACCGCGGCATCGATTTGCCCATGCCTTTTGGCTGGTTCGTGATCAGCTACTCCGATGAGCTCAAAGCGGGCGAGGTCAAACCGCTGCGTTATTTCAATCGCGAGCTCGCGTTGTGGCGTGGCGAGGACGGCACGCCGCGCATGGTTGATGCCTACTGTCGCCACCTCGGCGCCCACATGGGGCATGCCGGGCGTGTTCAAGGCAATGATCTCGAGTGCCCGTTCCATGCCTGGCAGTACAACGGCAAGGGCGAGGTCACCAAGATTCCCTACGCCAAAGTCATCCCGCCGCAGGCCAAGCGCAGCTGCGTGAAGCCGTGGCGCCTCGTGGAGCGCAATCGCTTTATTTGGGCCTGGTATCACCCCGAAAATATTGAGCCCACTTTTGAGGTTGAAGCGCTACCCGAGGCGGCCTCGCCCGAGTGGAGCGACTATGAAAAACACGAGTGGCTGGTGTACGGGCCACTGCAGAACATGGCCGAGAACGGCGTGGATGCCGCGCATTTTCGCTATATCCATGGCACGGCGAGCCTGCCCAATTACGACGTCAAGTTCGAAGGCATTCGGCGCGTGGCTTCCGTTGCGGCCAAGATGCCGACGCCGCGCGGTGACGTCGATGGCGCCATTTCATATGGCACGGTGGGTGCTGGCCAAGCGTGGACGCGCTTCACGGGGATCTGTGAAACGCTGATGGTCGCCGGGATCACGCCGATCGCGCCCGATTGCACCCACGTACGATTCGCATTTACGCAGCTGAAGTCAGCCATCGACGGGCCATCGGTGGGTGTGGCGCGAGCCATGGTCAAAGATATTTGTCGTCAGCTCGATCAGGACAAGGTGGTCTGGGATCGCCAGCGTTACACCCACGACGCGCTGCTCTGCGATGGTGATGGTCCGATCTCTGCGTTCCGCAAATATTACCGTCAGTTCTATGCCGAGCTGCCGCAGGATGAAGGTACGCCGGTCGCCAACCGCAGCTTCGTGCGCAAGGCGAACTGAGTCGGTCCGCGAGTTCAGCGAGGGTCCCCTCGGTCGTGCGTGAATTCACCGGTTGCACGGCGCTCGTCACGGGCGCTGCGGGCGGCATAGGGCGCGCGCTCGCGCTCGCTGCGGCCGCGCGCGGCATGCGCGTGCTCGTCTGTGACATCGAGGCCGAGAGCACTGCAGCAGTCGCTGCGGAATGCCTCGCTGCAGGGGCGCCAGCGTCCCTCACGCGCGTGCTCGATGTGCGCGACGCCGTCGCCTTCGAAAACACCGTGACCGAAGTCACCGAGGAATGGGGCGGTGTAGACCTGCTCTTTTGCAATGCGGGTGTGCTCGTGCCGAGGCGGCTCTGGGAGCAATCGGCTCGCGAATTCGACTGGTTGTTGGACGTCAACGTCAAAGGTGTCGTGAACGGCATTCGCGCCTGCATCCCCGGCATGTTGGCGCGCAGTCGCGAAGCGAGCCGGGAGGCCCATGTGGTGATCACGGGCTCGATGGGCGGGCTGATTGCTTCGCCCATGCTCGGGGCGTATTCGGGCAGCAAGGCCGCGCTTGCGGCGATCGCCGAGACGCTTCATCTCGATCTCGCCGCAATCAAGGCACCCATCGGAGTTTCATTGCTGGCGCCCGGTGCGGTGCGCAGCCGAATCTTTGAAGCCGAGCGTCACCGAGAGGCTGGCGCAGAGCCCCTGGCAGGTGCGGGCGCTGCGATGCGCGAGGCGATGATTGCTGGCACGGCGCGAGTCGGCATGAATCCGGAACAGGTGGCGACCGTCACCTTCGAGGCCATCGAAAGCGGCCGTTTCTGGGTGTTTCCGCATCCGGAAATGCTTGCCGCACTGCCGGCGCGGCAGGCTGCGATGCTTGAGGGCCGTAACCCGGAGTTCGATTTCGGCCGCGACTTCAGGCCGCCGGGCGGGCGTTGAGCGCAGGATCGTTCGGCTCGCCGAGCACGCAACGTACGCCACCCGGGGTCGAAAACTCCGCGACGCAGCGATTGCAGTTGATGCAGTTGGATCGCGCGCTCGGGTCCTTCGCAATTCGGGCGACAAAGTCGGCTTGCGAGATAAGCGGTCGACCGAGCACCACGAAATCAAAACCGGCGCGCATGGCTTCGGCGACGTTGTCGCCGCTACGCAATCCGCCCAGAAGGCAGAGTGGCATGGTCACCGCGTCGCTCATCTGCAGCGCGTGCTTCAAAAAATATATTTCTTCGAAGGGCGTGTCGCGAAAGGCCGTTTTAGCACCGAGTTTGAGCAAAAAGCGGTTCCAACCGCTTTTTTCGGTTTGCAGCATCGAAGGCACGGGCGAATTGCCGCGAAAGAGATACATGGGTGAATAGGGCGAAAAACCGCCAGTCATGACGAGACCATGCAGACCGGCGGCCTGCAGGGCTTGTGCAGTTTTGATGGAATCGGCGATCTCGACGCCCGAGCGCGCACCGTCGCGCAAATTGAGTTTGGCGACGACGGCGATCTTGTCGCCGACCGCAGCCAGCACGCGCTCGGTCACCTCCAGCGGGAAACGCAGGCGCTTCTCGGCGCTCCCGCCATATGGGTCGCTGCGCTTGTTGGCGAGCGGGCTCAAAAATTGGCTGAGCAGATAACCGTGGCCCATGTGCAGTTCGATGGCATCGAAGCCCGACTCAACGGCGTACCGAGCCGCGGCGACGAATTGATCGCTGACATTTTGCATGTCGGCGCTCGTCATCTCGCTCGTGAACAAGGCACCGACCATGGCGCCGTAGAGGTTCAAAGTTTTCGAGGGGCCGAGGGGCTTGCGTGTGCTGCGCTTGGGCGTGCGGGTCATCGTGCCGCAGTGGCCGAGCTGCAGCGAGACTCGCGCCCCGGCGGCATGCACGGCATCGGTCAGAGCGCGAAAACGCACAACATTGTCCGCGCCAATCGAGGTCTCTTCCTCGAAGGTGCGCCCGTCAGGGTGCACGGCCGTGTAGCCGAGAGTCGTCATGCCGACGCCGCCACGTGCGATATCGACATGGTGTTTGACCAAGGCCGCGCTCGGCGCGTTGGCGAAATTCATGCCCTCGTAGGTGCCGGCCTTCACGAAGCGGTTGGGCAAGGTGATCGGCCCCAGTTGCATGGGCTCGAAGGCGCGAGCCGCCGGGGTCAGGGAAGAGTTGTTCGACATGTGGTGACTCCCCGAAATGACGAATCGATTATGGCCCGCGTGATTACGCAGGGACAAGCAAGATGCGTAAAAAAACATGTAAAAAATTGATGAAGTTGATGATTCCAGCCCCTCTGGATGCCATAATCGCGCAAAAATAAGGGGTCGCCGACGCGGTTTCGTGAAATTCGTGCGGTGTCGTCGATCTGCGCAAGGCGGCTGGTCGCAAGCGGGGTTTCAAGATGGCGGTTCACTCACTGGGTTACGTTCGGGTCATGGCGCGCGATCTCGCGCCGTGGCGGCGCTTCGGCGCCGATGTCATCGGCCTGATGTCGGCAGAGGCGCCGGACGGCAGCTTGTGGCTGCGCACCGACGACCGACCGTTCCGCTTCGTCATCGAAAAAGGCGAGGCTGATCGCTTCATCGCCGCCGGTTGGGAGATGCCGAGCGAGGCCGAATTCAACGCGACGGTGAAACGTTTGCGCACCGCGGGCGTCGCCCTGCGTGATGGCAGCGCTGCCGAAATCAAGGCGCGTTGCGCGCATGGTCTGGTGGCGGGCACCGATCCCGATGGCAACGCCTTCGAGCTTTATTGGGGTCGCTTCCGTGGCTACGACCCGTTCATGTCATCGCAGGGCGTCTCCGGTTTCGTCACTGGCGATCTCGGTGCGGGCCATGTCGTGCTGCCGACGCCGCAACTCGAGCGTAGCCTCGACTTCTACAAATCTTTGCTCGGCTTCGGTGATACCGACGAGATGCGTCTCGTGATGTCTCCGGATCCTGCCGTGCCCGAGCTGTGCATCCGCTTTCTGCACGCGAGCTGTCGGCGTCATCACAGTCTCGCGCTCATTCCGATGCCGGTGCCCTCGGGTCTCGTGCACACCATGGTCGAGATGCGCGATATCGATGATGTCGGTCGCGCGCTCGATAGATGTGTCGCTGCGGGATATCACATTTCTTCGTCGCTGGGCCGACACTCCAACGACGGGATGATCAGCTTCTACGTCGCGACGCCCGGCGGCTTCGATCTCGAAGTCGGCTGCATGGGCCTGACGCCGGACTGGAGCACTTGGGTGCCGACTCGCAGCTTGATCGCCGACACCTGGGGTCACAAGTGGTCGCCACCGCCGGCATGAAGACGCCCGCATGAACAAAAAAATGACTGCAGCAGACGTCGTCGCGCAGCTGCGCGACGGCCTGACGATCGGGATCGGGGGGTGGGCCACGCGACGCAACCCGATGGCTTTGGTACGCGAAATCCTGCGTTCGCCGCTGCGCGATTTGACCGTAGTCTCTTACGGTGGTCCGGACGTGGGGCTGCTCGCGGCAGCGGGCAAACTGCGCAAATTGATTTTCGGCTTCGTCTCGCTCGACGCACTGCCGCTCGACATGCATTTCCGCAATGCGCGTCAGGCTGGTGCTTTCGAAGTGATGGAACTCGACGAGGGCATGGTGCAGCTC
>JBJTAV010000184.1:0-10274 GCA_046091005.1 Gammaproteobacteria bacterium
ACTCGACGCCAGGCAATGTGCGCTTGAACTCGAGCAGAGAGGCATCGAGCGCCGCGAAATCGAAAGCCTTGCCGCCGCTTCGATCAGGCACACCGACTCCGCCGCCCAAGTCGAGCACTCGAACCTGCGGGAAGCGCTCACGGAGCGAGGCAAAATAATCAGCCACCTCGCGCCAGTTGCGCACCTCGAAAACACCGCTGCCCGTATGCGCATGCAAGCCGGTTACCGTTGCTTCGGCTTTGCGCAGAGCCTGCTGTAATGCATCGAGTTCGCCGCGCGCGATGCCAAACTTGGACTGGCTACCGCCCGTGCGTACGTGAGCATGATGGCCGCGACCCGTGCCGGGATCGAGTCGTACAAAGATTTCGCGCCTCGAGAACAGCTCCGGCCAATGCTGCAGCGGATGCAGATTGTCGAGCGTGAGGTGGATACCCTCCGCGATCGCCCAGGCATATTCGTCGCGCGCAGCAAAATTCGGCGTGAACAATATTTCGTCAGGCTTGAGCGAAGAAATGGCTTCGCGTGCACGCTCGACCTCGCCGCGCGACACACACTCGATCTTCAGCCCCGAGGCATGAATTCGCTGCAATAGCGCCGGATGCGAGTTCGCTTTCATCGCATAGGAGATCCGGTCGATCGCCTGCAGCGATTTCAAGGTCCGACAGCGGTCAACCACCGTCGTAGTGTCATACACATAAGCCGCATCACGATCCGCCATCAGCCGCAGAAGTTCGCCACGACGCTCGCGCCACCACGTTGTCGCGACCATGGTGTCTTCTTTGGCGGCCTTGAAGAGCTGCTGCCAAGTCGGGCCAAGTACCGCATCGTCGCGCACGGGCTCGACGAGCAAGTGGTGCAAACCATCGACCAGGCGGTCACCTTGAGACTCATCGACGACGAAGGTGAGATTGAGATCGTTCGCGGCCTGGCTGACGAGGTAAATGCGCTGTTCGGCAAAAAGTTCGAGCGCGGGTCCAAGCTGATGAAGAATGCTGCGAATGTTGCGACCGACAAGACTCACCGAGGCGCAGGGTCCGATGATTTCGGCACGGCACAAGCCCGCGAGCTCAGCCTGCAGACGCGCAAGCGCCTCACCATCGATCGTGTTCGCTTGCGGATCGAGCGAGACGGTGACGTTCGTTTCCGAGGTCGACACCAAGTCAACCGAGAGACCATGCCGCTTGAAGATCTGGAATGCATCGGCGAGAAAGCCCACTTGATGCCACATGCCCGGGCTTTCGAGCGAGACCAGCGTCACGCCCTTTTTGACGCACACCGCCTTGACCTGCGCCGCGTCGTTGATCGGTTGCGTGCTGATTCGTGTGCCGCGCATCTGCGGCACCTGCGTTGCATAAACGAATAGCGGAATGTCGTATTGCCTTGCCGGCAGCAAGCAGCGCGGATGCAGCACCTTGGCGCCCGCGGTCGCGATTTCCTGCGCCTCGTCGTAGGTCAGTTCCAGCAATTGCCGGGCGCTCGGCGTGGAGCGGGGGTTGGCGCTGAACATGCCCGGCACATCGGTCCAGATCTCGAGTTGCTGCGCCGCCAGGAGCGCCGCGAAATAAGCCCCCGAAGTATCCGAACCACCGCGCCCGAGCAGCACAGTGTCACCGGCATCGTTGCTGGCAATGAAACCTTGAGTGATGACAATCGGCGACAAACTCGCCAGAGTCTGCTGTACCAAAGAATTGGGACGAAAGTCGCAGGTTGCCGAGAGGAATTCTGCTTTGGCCGTGGCTGAATCTCGGGACTCGGCGCGCAGCAGCGTGCGCGCATCGACCCACGAGGTGCTCAAGCCCTGACCGCTGAGATAACGCTCGCCGATCACGGTGGCGAGCAACTCACCCATCGCCATGACACGTGCGCGCAAGCGATCTGAAACCGCTGCGTCTTCGGAAACATCGTTCAGTAACTGCGCAAGGTCATCGAACCACGGCGCCAGCGCGGTACTGACATCGAGGCCAAGGGATTGACCGAGCTCAAGGTGTCGATCGCGCAGGGCCTGCAAAGGCTCAGCATGTTGGCCAAGCTGGGCTGCGGCGAGCAGTTTTTCGAGCCGATCGGTCACGCCACTGAGCGCCGAGTGAACGATCAGAACACGCGCGCCCTTGGCCAACCGATCACGGGCAGTGGCCGCGATACTGCGCCAGTTGGGTTCGGAGGACACACTGGTGCCGCCGAACTTCAGAACGACCCAACTCACCGCTGACCTCGCCATGCGACTGCGCCCTGAAGGTCAGAGTTCGTCGTCGTAGATGTCGCGCAGATCCTTGGCGAGTTTTTTGTCCGCGAGTACTTCTTCGAGTTTGCTCCAAGCCGCCTTGCCACGCTTGCCCGGAACGGGTCGCGCGCGTCGGTCGACACGATCGAGAAAACGGTCGTAGTCGTTGTCATCCTCGTTGCTGGCTGCCTCGCCCAGCATTTCTGCGTCGAGCTCGAAGCCTTCAGAATCTCGTTCGGACATGATGAAACCTATTGAAATCAAAGGGTTACGTTCAACCCGCAAAAAATGACGCGTAACTATAACGAAAACGCGCCCGCGCGCAAGTTCAGATACGGCGAACTCCATCACGAACGGTAATGGGCGCCCCCCGAGAGAGCCCAAGCGCATCAGCGGCGCGGCGCTCGGCAACCGCGATCTCGATCACGCCGAAAGAGTTGATCAGCGCCACAGGATCGCCCGGCGTGACATCGCCATAGGTACGGCGCAGGGGCAAAGCGAGCTTGCCGGCGTGCACTACGGGGTCGACAAACCCTGCGCAGGACGACTGCGCGATGTTGGTAATCAAGTTACCAAAATGGTCGATGGTAATGACCACACCGCTGACGCGATCGCGAGTCGTCGTTGCCTCATCGACCCAGCCGGGCACCAAAGAGTCCACCCGTTCCCCCAAGGCTTCGGGCGACGTTTTATGGGCAGCCAGCGCGGCGGCAGCGGGGGCAAAGATATCGCGACCGTGAAATGTGGCGCTCGGCTTGCTGATGCCGAGCGACGCGAAGCCCTGTGGGCCAAGGTGCCAAAGCTGCGCCTTCGTCGTCTGCTCGACCACATCGGCAAGCAGGCCGTTATCAGGAGCGAGGAACAAGTGACCTTCGGCCGCGACCATCGCGATGTCTCGAGCGGTGCCGACACCCGGGTCAACCACCGCAACATGTACTGTGCCCACCGGAAAGTAACGATAGGAACGCGCCAACCAAAAGCCGGCCTCAGCGGGCCAATGCGCAAGAATTTCGTGGGTCAAATCGATGACCCGCGCCATGGGGGCCGCGCTCAGGATTCGGCCCTTCATCACGCCGACGAAGGGATCGCGCAGACCAAAGTCGGAGGTCAGCGTGATGACACCGCTCGGGATAAATGCGGACTGCTGCTCAGGAGTCAGGACGGACATGGCACGTACGGTATCATTCTTGGCATGAATTCCAGCGCTGCATTCCGACTCGATGGCCGAGTCGCCTTGGTGACCGGCGCGTCGAGCGGTATCGGTCAAGCACTCGCCCTCGCTTTCGCGCGCGCAGGAGCGCGTGTCGCGCTGACCGCGCGACGTGTGGATCGTCTCGCAGATCTCGCCGCCCGCATTGGCGCCGAGGGCGGCGAAGCCATGGCCGTAGCACTCGATGTCACCGATCGCGCTGCCATCGCGAGCGCCTTCGATGACGTCGCAGCGAGGTTCGGGACACCCGATCTCATCCTCAATAATGCCGGCGTTGCCAAGCCCGCCCTCTTCCTCAAGACCGATGCCGCAACACTCGACTCCACCATGGCGACCAACTTCACGGCGGCATGGAATGTGTCGCAGGAGGCTGCACGCCGCCTCGTTGCGGAAAAACGCGGCGGCAGCATCATCAACATCACTTCGGTACTCGGCATGGGTGTGGCTGCAGGACACGCTGCCTATTCAGCCTCAAAAGCCGCACTGGCCCATGCAACACGCGCGATGGCGCTTGAGTTCGTGCGCCATGGCATCCGCGTGAATGGCATCGCACCCGGTTGGTTTGTCACCGAGATGAACGAAGATTTCTTTGCGACGGATGAAGGCGTCGCTTACCTCAAAAAAACCCCACCGGGGCGCGCAGGACGACTCGAAGAACTCGTCGGGCCTGCATTGCTACTGGCAAGCGATGCGGGCTCGTTCGTCAATGGCGTGATTCTGCCGGTGGACGGCGGCCATCACACGGCACTGGTCTAGTTGCTGGCGGCAAGCGCGGCCGGCGTCTCGCCCTGCGGAGCGAGCTCGAGCCCGATCATCACCGGGATGCCTGTCGCTTCGCGCAGCGCTTCGATCGCGATATCCCAGTTGATGGCAACCTCTGTTTCTCCGAGCAAGGTGTCGAGACGCTGCTCGAAATCGGTCAACTTCACTTGCGCCCGCTGGCCTTGCTCGTCGACCGGCGGATGCACCTCGATCCAGATCTCGCCGTCGACCCGAGTCATCTTCAGGGGCTCGTTGATCAACTGAACTCTGGTGCCCACTTTGACGGCATCGAAAAGCACGGCGACATCTTCCGGGTACATGCGCAAGCAGCCGTGGGTGACCGCCATGCCGACCGCGTCGGGGTTGTTGGTGCCATGGATGAGATACGATCCGCCAGGAATGTTGAGACGCAAGGCATGAGCACCGAGCGGATTATCGGGGCCCGGAGGTACCACCTCGGGTAGGGGTTCACCTCTGGCGGCGTGCTCTTTGAGCACAGACTCGGGCGGGTACCAAGGCGGGTCTTTCTGCTTCGACACCACTTTGGTGACGCCGATCGGCGTGCGCCAGTCCATCTTGCCGACACTCACCGGAAAGGTCATGACCTTCGCGGGTTCGTCTTTACCGGGCTTTGGAAAGAAGTACATGCGGTGCTCGGGCAGATTGACCACGATCCCTTCGCGCGACGAAGGCGGTAGCAATCTTTGACCCGGGATGACGACCTGCGTGCCCTCGCCGGGCAACCAAGGATCGACGCCCTTGTTCACCCGGACGAGTTCTTCGTAACCCAGACTGTAGCGCCGGGCGAGTTCGATCAGCGTGTCCTGATACGTAGTACGAACGCGCTCGACTTTGCCAAAGATTTCGCCACCGTCGGGACGCAACTCGTACTCGACGGCCATGGCGGTCTCGCCACCCAACGCTGTCAGCGCGCCGACGAGAAACACGCAAACTGCCCACTTGCGCGAAAAAATCCGCATCAACCGAGCGCCTTGCTGATCGACGCGGCCTCCTCCTTAGCGACGACGGCGCTTTTTCTTGTGCTTGTGCTCGACAGCACCGTCACCATGGTGGTGCGGCATGTCGCCATGGGCGTGACCATGGTCGTACTCGAAATCGACCGGGTGGTTGTGCCCGTGAGTGTTGATCCATTTGTAGAGGTCGGGTTTCCACTGCAGCATTCGATTGGCCGCGCGATCGCGGTTCTCTTCGATGTTGGTCCACGGATTGAAGTGGAAGTGGTTGAATAGCTGGGTGTCGGTACGCCCAATGGCCAGGATGCCGAGCTTGGAGGCAAAGGCACCGTGGTTGATGTACGGCGGGCGCCAAAAATAACCGCCGGTCGGCAGGTCGCCGAACTGCATCATCCAGGACGTACCCCAGATGTGGTACGCCTCTTCGCAACAGTCGTGGTAAGAGATGTTGTCCTGCCAGAAGTTGGGCGTCATGCAATAAAGAAAGGTGAAGCCTTGGGTACGCGGATCGAAGCGCAAAACTTTGACCATGCAGCCCGGCGCCGTCGCCGGGAAGAAATTGGTCGACGTCCATTGCATGTCGTCGTATGAATTTACCGCCGCGAAGCGATCGCGCTCCGCCTGCTTGTGATCGCTGGTCGACTCGACGAACGAGGGTTCGCCGTAGTTATAAAAAATGAGGCCGGTCGCGCCACGCGGCGAGGTCAGCTCTTCGATCGCGACGCCCGCCGGGACGAAGAAATAACTGCCTGGCCCCCAGACTTTTTCGCCAACCTTGATATAGCCCGACATGATGAAGAGCTCGTATTCGGTATAGCTCATGCCCGGCGGCTGACGGTAACCCGGCTCGAAGAGACAGGTCATGGTGCAGGCGCCGTCGTCGGTGTCGAGCGACAGCATCTTGTAATGCATGCCCTTCGGGAAGCCCGGCAGGGTCATTTTTTTGAACGGGACGTCGCGGTCGACGAAGGGTTCAATATGCGGTCTTGCCATGGTGTTTAACTCCCGGGACGTCGATCAGAACACAACCTTGAACTTGCGCTTGGGTTTCACCGGAATTTCTTCCGGCGCCACTTTGCGCATCTGGTTGTAGTGGACGTGGACGCCGCGCGTCTGGATGCGGTACAAAAAGTCGGCGATCCATTTGTCACGCTTGGGCGTCAGGGCGTCTTGCTCGGCGACGATCTTGCGATAGCGCCGCTTCTGCTCCGTCTCTTCCTGACGCAGCCACTTTTCGACCTCTTTGCTGCGCTTGTGCTGGATGAACTTCATCGGACTTCCTCCACGGGAGCCCAAGCGGGCCCGTCCATGGTCGACTATACGCCTGCGGCGTGATTTGGGTGCACCCCCGACCCTGCATCATCGGCGACTGTCCACCCTGCGATTTTTTCGCCCACCTTGCGTGAGCTGGCTGCGCCCGAACAAAGCCTCGCGAGCCTTGGCATCGGGATTGCCGATTTTTTCCTCCCGGGCAAGCACCGCGAGCCCCCGCTGCACGGCCGGACGCGCCTCGATTTGCCGATACCAACGCTCGACATGCGGAAAATCGCCAAGCTCGATCCGATGCAGCCAGCGCACCCGTACCCACGGCCAGGTGGCGATATCGGCGATCGAATATCCTCCCGCCAGAAACTCCTGCTTGGCGAGCTGCCGATCCATCACCCCGTAGAGCCGCAGGGTCTCGTTGCGATAGCGATCGATGGCGTAGCGAATCTGGCGCGGCGCATAGCCCAGAAAATGTCCGCACTGCCCGAACATCGGCCCGACGTTGGCCACCTGAAAGGTGAGCCACTGGATGACTTGGTAGCGCGCCCGGCGCGCGCGCGGTATCAACTTCCCGCTCTTATCGGCGAGGTACTGCAGGATCGCCCCCGACTCAAACAGTGCCATGGGTTCGCCGCCCGGGCCATCGTGATCGACGATGGCGGGAATCTTGTTGTTCGGATTGACCCGCAGAAACGCCGGCCGAAACTGCTCGCCGCGCAGCATGTTGACGGCCTTGACCCGGTACTCGAGCCCACACTCCTCGAGCATGATGGGAATCTTGTGGCCATTGGGTGTTGGCCAAAAATAGAGATCGATCACCGCCTTCTCCCGTCATTCAGCAACCGTGCGTACACTGCCGACTTCGATCGCGAAAGGGAATGACTCGATGCTGACCGCCATCCTCATGGTCACCCTCGTGGTGCCGAATCTCGCCGATGCCGAGCGAGCGTATGCCGAGTGGCTGGGGTTCCGGGTGACCGAGCGCGGCTCGATCTCACCGCAGCTCGCCGCGAGCTGGGGTACTCCGCTCGTCGCAGGCAGCCCGTATTTGCTGCTCAAAAGCGCGAGTGATTCGGCAGTGTATCTGCGCGTCATCGAAAGACCGCCGACCGCAGGCTATGCCGCCATGCGCACCCACGGCTGGAACTCCAATGAGATATTGGTCGAAGATCCGGCCGCTCTCGAACGGCGTTTTCGCGCCGCCGACTCGCCCTTCCGCGTCATCGGGCCAACCGCTCCGCTTGGCTCCAACTCCAAAGTGATCGCGATGCAGGCGCTCGGTCCGGCCGAGGAGCTCAACTATTTCACGCGTATTCCGCCCGAGGGTGGCACGTACATCAAAACTCCGGCCAAGGCTTTCGTGGATCGCACGTTCATCGTCGTACTTGGCGGGCCGTCGATGGATGCGATGCGGGCCTTCTACCGCGACATACTGGGACAGCATGTCACCGAACCCTATTCTTCGACCGTCGGCGTTCTGCAAGCCGCCCTCAACCTGCCCGCCGATGGAAAAATCCGGATTGCCCTCGCCACGCTCGCCCCCGGATTTTTAATCGAACTCGACGAATACCCCGCCGTCACCGTACCCCGCCCGCAGCGCGCGGGCGACCTGCCACCCGGCATGGCCATGGTGAGTTTCACGGCCAAGACATCTCTGGTCGATAAATCTTTGGGGGCGGCTCGCGCGCACCCCGAGGCGCCCTACTTCGGTCGCAAGGTCGCGCTGCTGCGCGGCGCGGCGGGCGAATGGCTGGAGATCGTCGCGGACCACGTGCCCGTCAGCGAATCGACAGATAGCGATTGAGGTGCAGGCCGCGCGGGTTATCCACCCAGCCAGTGACGCGCGGGGACACCAGACGTCGGCTGACATAGACGTGAATCGGCGCCAACGGTTGTTCGCGCATCGCGAGTGCCTCGGCCTTTTGCAGAAACACGGCGCGGGCCGCGAGATCTGCCGTATTGTCGGCCTGATCGAGCAGCCCTTGGTATTCGGCGTTGTCGAATCCCGAAATGTTGAGCGCCGGCGCGCGGCCATCGAGCAGCCTGAGAAAAGACAGCGCATCGCGATCTTCGCCATACCACGCGCCCCGCGCGACATCGAAGTCGCCCTGCGCCAACGCCTGCTGGTGCGCCTTCATTTCACTACCGATAAGTTCGACCCGGACGCCTAGCGGCTGCCACATCGAACTGACCGCGAGTGCAATCTTGCGCTGCGTATCCGAATTGTTGACCCGGAAGCGCAAGCTGAGTGGCTTCGCAGGACCGTAACCGGCCGCCGTCAGCAGGCGTTGCGCCTCGGCCACGCGTTGCGCCTTGGGCATTTTTTCGAAGTCGGCGCAACCGCGTACCGGATAATTGAGCGCACCGAGAGGGACCAGGCAGTAGGCGGGTGGTTCGCCGGCCCGCGTGATGCGTGCGACGATGAGTTCGCGATCGATGACCATGGAGAGCGCACGACGTACCCGAGTGTCGGCGGTCGCTCCACGGCGCGTGTTGAAGGCGAGATATTCGAGCCCAAGCTGCGTCACCAAGCGCAGCTGCGAACCAAAGTTGCGCTTGATGTCGTCGATTTGATCCGAGGGCAAAGTGACTGCCACATCGAGCTCGCCCGCCCGATAGCGCACCACGGCATTTTTCGGATCTTCGATCGGCACGTGGTGGATGGCATCGAGACGTACGCGCGCCGCCTCATGAAACCGCGGATTGCGCAGCAGTCGTACGTGACTGCCCGGACGCCACTCACCGAAAATGAATGCGCCATTGGAAACGATATGTTCGGGACGGGTCCACTGGCGGCCGTATTTTTCGACGACATGCCGCGGCACCGGGAAGGCGCGATGCACCAATAGATCGAGCAGATAAGGCGCGGGATGCTCGAGCTCGATGACGAGCGTGCGCGGATCTGGTGCTTGCACACCGAGCGCGGCGACGGGCAACTTGCCCTGGTTGACCGCCTTGCCATTGCGAATGACGTACAGCAACGCCACTGCGGGGGATACGGTCTGCGGATCAAAGATGCGTCGCAGTGACCAAAGAAAATCTGCGCTGGTGATGCCCTTGCCATCCGACCACTGCAGGTTCGAGCGCAACCGAAACGTATAGGTACGGCCGTCGGGCGAGATCGTCCAGGATTCCGCCTGCCCCGCAACCACGTTGGCCTTGGCGTCGAGCGTCGTCAGCCCCTGAAACAGGTCCTGCGCAATATTGCCGTCTTGTCCATAGGTCCAAAGCTGCGGATCGAGCGTCTGCGGCTCGCCGGTCGAGGAGCGACGAACCACGTTTTCGGTCACGGCGGCAGCACTCACGCTCAGGCCGATCAACAACCCCAGCCGCACCCAGATTTTCACCGCGCGATGGCTCATGGCTGGCGGCAATCAAGCCAAGCGAAGCAGCGGTTCACGAAAGATTTTTTTCCGCGCGAGCGGCTGGTACCACGCGGCAAGCGCCGGGCGACTGGCCAGCGGATCAAAGGTGGCATCGAGGCCGACGGCCGCCTGCCCGACCTGCGCCATTTTCAGTCGCAGAAACTGCAGCGCACCGACGGTGCGCATCTGCCCGATGTCGAGCCGACCGTAACCCGCCACGTCGCGCTCCATCTGATCGAGCATGGCGATGATCTTCGCCATGCAGCGCTCGATGTAATCGGCGCGCTGCTGATCTTTGGGGCGCCAGGACTCGATGATGAGCAATACGAAAGTATCGAAGAGCCCATCGGCCATCCACGCCTGACGCAGAGTGGTCCAGCGCTGCGGCCCTTTCGCCGGAAAGAGGCGCCGTCGCCGATGCAACGAGTCGAGGTATTCATAAATCACGGGGCCGCCCGCGAGATACTCCCCGGAAT
>JBJTAV010000185.1:0-2584 GCA_046091005.1 Gammaproteobacteria bacterium
CAGGAATTCGATAGCCCCAAGACGCTGGCGGCGTTCGCGCTCGGGCTGGTGCTGTTTCTCGTCACGCTGCTGCTCAACGTGATCGCGCTCTACGTCGTCAGGAAGTACCGTGAACAATACGACTAAGACCGCAGAGCAGACTCAGGCGCTGGTACGCAAGAGCCTCGCCAGACGCTATCGGGCCGAGCGACGTTTTCGGCTGTACGGCATGGCGGCAGTCGCCGCCGGTATCGGCTTCGTGATTTTTTTGTTCGGCACTATCTTTGCGCAGGGCGCGTCGGTGTTTCGTCAGTCTTACGTGCAGCTGACGATCGTCTATGACGCCGAGACCATCGACCCTGCCGGTACCCGCATTCCCGAAGAATTGGTCGCTGCCGATTATCAGGCGCTGGTCCGCACCGCCCTGCGCGAGCGCTTTCCCGAGGTCGAGGGGCGCCCGAACCTGCGCGAGCTCTACGGCATCGTCTCGAGCGCGGCCTCGATCGAACTGCAGCGGCGTGTCGTTGCCGACCCTTCGATCATCGGCAAGCAAGCGACCCTGTGGCTGCTGGCTGATGACACGGTCGACATGCTCCTCAAAGAAAAAGTGCGTCGATCGGCACCCGAAGATGAGCGACGCCTGTCGGATCAGCAGATCGGTTTCATCGATGCACTGCGGGCAGACGGCACTCTGAAGCTGCGCTTCAATGCGGCGTTTCTCTCGAATGGCGACTCGCGTGACCCCGAGCAGGCGGGCGTGCGCGGCGCGCTGATCGGTTCGGCGCTGACACTGCTCATTACTTTGCTGCTGTCGTTCCCCATCGGTGTCGGCGCGGCCATTTACCTCGAGGAGTTTGCACCGCGCAACCGCATCACCGACGTGATCGAGGTCAACATCAATAATCTTGCGGCGGTGCCCTCGATCGTGTTTGGGCTGCTCGGGCTTGCGACCTTCATCGGATTCTTTGGCATGCCGCGCTCCGCACCCTTGGTCGGCGGCTTTGTGCTCACCCTGTTGACGCTGCCGACCATCATCATCGCCTCGCGCGCGGCGCTGAAGGCCGTACCGCCTTCCATACGCGAAGCGGCGCTCGGGATGGGAGCCTCTCGGCTGCAGATGGTCGGCCATCATGTGCTGCCGCTCGCGATCCCCGGCATGCTCACAGGCGCCATCATCGGCATGGCGCGTGCGCTCGGTGAATCGGCGCCGTTGTTGATGATCGGCATGGTGGCCTTCATCGTCGATGTGCCGAGCGGCATCACCGATCCGGCGACGGCTTTGCCGGTGCAGGTGTTCCTCTGGTCGGATTTGCCGGAGCGCGGCTTCGTCGAACGGACCTCGGGTGCGATCATCGTGCTACTGCTGTTTTTGATTGTGATGAACGCAACCGCGGTCATCTTGCGCAACAAGTTCGAAAAACGTTGGTAACGGACATGAACGAGACCGCCAAAACCCTGCCCGTAGCGCCGAGCAGCAAGACCATCGGGACCGTCACCGTGACGGAGCCCGTGTTTTCTTGCCGCGATGTCGATGTGTTCTATGGCGACAAACACGCCATCAAAAAAGTGAATATCGACGTCGGTCGCAGTCAGGTGTTGGCGATGATCGGGCCTTCGGGCTGCGGCAAGTCGACCTTCCTGCGCTGTCTCAATCGCATGAACGACACCATCGTCGGTGCGCGGGTCGAGGGGATGATCCAACTCGATGGGCAAGACATCCACGACAAGCGTCAAGACGTGGTGCAGTTGCGGGCGCGCGTCGGCATGGTCTTTCAGAAGCCGAATCCGTTCCCGAAATCGATCTATGAAAACGTCGCCTATGGTCCGCGCATCCACGGTCTGGCCGCAGATCGTGCGGAGCTCGACGAGATCGTCAATACGAGTTTGCGCCGCGCGGGTCTTTGGGAAGAGGTCAAAGACAGACTCAATAATCCAGGCACCAGTCTCTCGGGCGGTCAGCAGCAGCGTTTGTGCATTGCACGCACGATCGCCGTGAACCCCGAGGTGATTCTGATGGATGAGCCTTGCTCAGCCCTCGACCCGATTGCCACCGCCCGTATCGAAGATTTGATCGACGAACTGCGCGAGAGCTACGCGATCTGCATCGTCACGCACTCGATGCAGCAGGCCGCACGCGTGTCGCAGCGTACGGCGTATTTTCATCTGGGCGATCTCATCGAAGTCGGCGAGACCGACAAGATCTTCACCAATCCGCAAGCCAAGTTGACCGAGGACTACATCACGGGTCGGTTCGGCTGACGCGCAGCCATTTTGTAGCCACCCACTTCTCGCCGGCCCGTACCGGCATGCCGCCGTGCAAAGTTTTGGTGGACGGATGCGGGCGGTCATAGCAGAAGAACACCGCATTGCCCTTGACGGCTGCGATCTCCAGCCCGATGTCCGGAAAGTTGGTGGCCCCGCCGGCTTTCGGGGTGTTGAGGTACATCACGAGCGAGCCGACGCGCTGACCACCGCGTGCGAGGAAGGGCTCCGCACCCGGCTGGCTCGGATCGACATAATCGTAATGCGGCTTGTACTGCTGACCGACGGCGTAGCGCAGGATCTGCAGCGCTTCGCCATTTTCCATGGGCCAGTGCAAAAGGGC
>JBJTAV010000186.1:0-10006 GCA_046091005.1 Gammaproteobacteria bacterium
GTTGGAAGAACAGATTCGCGCCGAGTCGGTCGATCGGCAGATAGCCGATCTCATCGACGATCAGCAGCCTCGGGGTCGTGAAGACCTTCAGCTTCTCGTCCAACCGCCCCTCGGCGTGCGCTTTGGTCAGCACCGTGATGAGGTGCGCTGCGGTGGTGAAGAGGACGCGGTAGCCCGCCTCGATCGCCTTCAGGCCATGAGGAAACGGCGCCAACAGCTAGGCGCGTGAGATGCAGGCCTGCGCCCCCTACTCCCACTCAATTGTCTCGCAGCGTTCCAAGTCCGCGCAGCTGCTGAAGTTCTCGGCTTCGTCGGACGAGTTTACCGTTACGACGACCGACAGAACACTTCGCTTGAAGCCGATAGAGCGCGAGGGATGCCGAAAGCATCCGGTCACGATCGGCCCGTTTCCGAAGACGCCTGCAAGTTCAACATCTCTGTGACCCATCGAACCTCACGGGTCGTCGGCTTGAGCATTGTCTGGATGCGCAGCGCCACTCGCTCCGATTGCCCGAGGGTCTCACCGGACTCAGTCGCGAGACGGTACGCCATCAGCACGTCGAGGGAGGTCAATTCATAGCCCCTGCCCTGGCAGATCCAATGCAACGCGGCGAGCGCGACTTCGGCGGCGAACGCCGGTGCTCTATCCGCATTGTCTCGGGCAGCGCGGATCAGTGTCTTCGGATCGCAGGGCGATTCCCACGCCAGCTGCATGGCGAGATCGAATCGCTTGAGCGTCTTCGCCGTGGCGAACCACTTGCCCTCCTCTCCGGGCGTGGTCGCGATGAGTTCCGTCAGCAATCGATCCGCATCGATCTCGGGGTACTTCTTCGACACCAAACGATAGGTCGCGAGATAGGTGGTGGCGCGGTTGGCCTCCAGCGCATATTTTTCATACGCCTCGCTGCGACGACCCGCCTGCAGCAGTACGCGTTCGGCGAAGCGCGCGAGCCCTGCCATCGGCGTCCATGAGTTCACGGCGTTGGCCATGAACTCGATGGCCGCGTCGATCTCGCCTCGGGCCACCTTGCAGCGGCCGACCCACAGCAGGTCATGCCACGAGGGGCGCGGATCACTGCCGATGAGGGCGATCAATTCGTCGTGCCGGCCCGCGGTGAACAAGGCGCTATAACAGGCTGACTCGGCCCGGGTGAAGGCGAACTGCCCGCGACGCCGCGAGGCGTGGACCTGCCGCACAAGATCAATCAGACGATCTGCCCAACGCGAAGCCACGTCCGGCGTCGCGCACACCTCACCCCAGCGCTCGTCGAGCAGTTCGAGATAGGGCGGGTCATCGTTCTGGATGGCCTCGAACAACTGCTCGAGCCAGTTCTCGCGCATGGCCTCATTGGCGGGTGCCTGCGCGATCACCGGAACGAGCACGTCGACAGCGGCGCGCGCAGCGCTGCCGAGTGCGCCCGATGAGCTGTCCACGTGTTCCAGCGCCGGAGACAACTTCACAAGGAACCGCACAGCACCGTCCGCCGCGCACAACGGTTCATGGCGAGCGACAACGTGGATCTCGGCCAGCGCTTCGGCGATGCGCTCGCCGGCCAGCCGACTGGCACGCCAACCGAAACCTCCGCGACGGAAGCGCTTGGTGAAGGCCCAGTCTGCCGCCTTGCCCATCACATCATCGGCCCTCAGGTCATCGGATAGAGCTTCGGGAACCAGCGCTCGACGACATCGATCGGCAAGCCGAGCCGCAATGGCGCCTTGTGCGAAGCCGAAACGAGCAAGCGTTTGTCTATCAGCGCGGAGACCACGCGACGCGCCGTGCGCTCGCTCGTGTCGATCAGCTGGGGGATGCGACCGCGCTCTAGCTCGCCCGAGAGCAATGCCTCGCGCAGCACCGCGTAGCTGCGCTTCGGGAGACGTTCCGCGCTTTCCTCATCGCGCACGTACAGCTCCATGCGACGCTGAAGCTCTGCAGGGTCGAGCAGCTCGCGCATGTAGCGGACCTGATCGAGACAGGTCTCCAGGAAGAACCGGCAGAAATCGATCAGCGCCTCGTGGGACAGCGCCCCTCGCCCGTCGAGATCGTTCCGTCGTGGTTCGTCCGCCGCCATGAGGAGGCGTTTGTATTCGCCCGAGCTGCGCGCCAGTCCGCGTGATACGGACCAGAGCGCCGAGCCGATTCCCATGTCGAGCAGCAGCGCGTGCGACATCAAGCGCGCAACGCGGCCGTTGCCATCGAGGAAGGGATGGATCCACAGAAAGCGATGATGAGCCGCGGCAACGGCGATCACCTGCCGCGGCTTCGTCAGCCGTGCCGCTTCGTACGCCTCCTCGAACCGTCCCATGAAAGCCGGGAGATCCCCGGCGTCGGGTGCGACATGCCGACCCACGGCCACGATTCGAGAACGCATCTGCCCCGGAACGACCGGAATCCGCTCCTTCGTGTCGGGGTTCTCGACGACCAGCAGACTCTCGGGTAACCGCCTGCAGAATTCCCGGTGCGTCCACTCGATGAATGCGCGCGACGCGGGCGGGCGCGGCATCTCGCCCGCACGCTCGTCGATTATCTGCTGCACTTCGATGTGCGCCCTCGCCTCAAGCTGCAGGTCGCGGCGATGCGGGTCGCTGGAATAGTCCGCCGACAAGGCACGATCGATGTCGCGAGGATGGGTGTTATGGCCCTCGATGAGATTCGAGTAGTAGCAGTTCATCGACCGCACGAGATCGGCGACGGACAGCAGCACCACAGGGTGCAGCTGGGCCGACAGCTCGCTGGCCTCCCGGGCCAGGTCGAAGGCCAGGTTCTCGAGCACGGCCGTGCCCTCGGCCGGCATGACCGGCTCGGCGGCGGCGGGGGTCAAGACACGCCCCCATGAACATGGATTTTGGCCGGTTTCATGGCCGGAATAATCTCACTATAAACAATCCTTTGTCACCATCTTTCGGGACACTTTTGGCCGGTAACGTGACCGGTGCCGTGACCGAAGCGGTTTACGAGATCGCCATTTCAGTCACTCATGGTGACTATTCGGGGCGCACCGTAAACCTCTCACCCCGCCTGACGCCAGATGCAGGGAAGTTCGGGGGCTGGCGCAAAGCCCTCCCCGTCCATCAGCCGCAATTCGCGCCGCCGCACCGACGGATCGACACCCGCGGCCAACAACCGCCGGGCGGCGTGGTGGCACGCCTGCGCCCGGTCGACCGGGAGGTCCGGATAGGTCCCAAGGGACAGCGTCTTGCGCTTGCTGCCGTACCGGTACTGGTAGTGCCAGTACCTGCCGCCTTGCGGCCGCACGAGCAGATACAGACCTCCTCCGTAGAATATCTTGCGCGGGTATCGAACCTGCCCGTCGATGCGCGGACGCTCACGCGGCCATTCCAGCCCGATTTCCGAGTTCTGGTGCGTTGGCGATGATTGCTCGCCGCCTGGACCCTGCGGCACGGCGGAGCCCGCCAGCGCCGCAGTCCACGAGTCCTTGAGAGAACAGGTCCGTCCGTTCGCTCCGCTGTGAACCGAATACTGCTGCTTGCGAATGCGATGCGCGAGTTCGATGCCGGCCAGCGTAATCGCGGCAGACCGAAAGCTCTTCAAACCCAGCATCGGCGCAAACCGCTGCTTGATCGCCCGATGGTCCTGCTCCACCACGTTGTTGAGGTAGCGGCGGGCGCGGACCTCCACGTCCCGCCAACGGCTGTCTTCGTCCCCCAGCAATCGCAAGCCGCGATGGGTAGCGCTGTTACCGTCGACGTTGATCTTCTCCGGCCACGACACGCCGTCCTGGCCCACGGCAGTACGGAAAAACGCCTGCGCAGCCTCCATGCTGCGATCATTGCAGAGCAGCGATGCCACCGACTTTCCGTCGCGGTCCACTGCGCGATAAAGGTAGTGTCGCCCGCCCCGGACCGCTACAGCCGTCTCGTCCATGCGCCAGGACGATCCCGGCGATCGCGCAAACCGCGCCCAGCGCCGCTCATACTCGGGCACGTAGCGCAGCACCCAGCGCATGATCGTGGTGTGGGACACGACGATCCCCTGTTCCGCCATCATCGCGGCCAGATCGCGATAGCTCAGGCGATACGTGATGTACCAGCGAACGCAGGTTTCAATGGTCTCGGCGGAAAAGCGACGGCCGCTGTAGATCGGGTCGCGCGAAATACGTCTGGCCATCCGGTCCGTCCTCTGGTTGGGACGCCGATTCTAGGGCTCGGCCGCCAATGCACCAGAACCCAGTTTTACCGTCAGAGTGTCACGCTTGGTGTCGACAGATGGCGAACGATGCTGAGAGCTTCTTTCTTTTTATTCAGAGAGTTAGGCGCGCTTTTCGCAGGGTGCCGATAGACCCCGAAAGGCACCTAATCACTCCCACTCTATCGTCGCGGGTGGCTTGCCGGTCACGTCATAGACGACACGGCTCACGCCCTTCACTTCATTGACGATGCGGCGCGAGCAGACGTCGAGCAATTCATAGGGCAGATGCGCCCAGTGTGCCGTCATGAAGTCGATGGTCTCGACCGCGCGCAGTGCGATCACGGGATCGTGACGACGCCCATCGCCCGTGACGCCGACACTTTTGACGGGCAAAAATACGGCGAACGCTTGGCTGGTCTTGTCGTACCAGCCGGCCTTGCGCAGCTCTTCAATGAAAATGTGATCGGCGAGTCGTAGCGTCTCGGCCGCGGCTTCGGTGACTTCGCCAAGAATGCGTACGCCGAGGCCGGGGCCCGGGAACGGATGCCGATAGACCATCTCGTGCGGCAAACCGAGCTCGACGCCGATACGGCGCACTTCATCTTTAAAGAGTTCGCGTAGCGGCTCGACGAGCTTGAGCTTCATGTGCGCAGGCAGGCCACCCACATTGTGATGGCTCTTGATGACATGTGCCTTGCCGGTCTTGCTGCCCGCTGACTCGATGACGTCGGGGTAGATCGTGCCCTGCGCGAGAAACTCGACGCGCTCGGCAGGCGCGACGCCCTCGGTATCGCCCGAGCCCTCGCCCGCAAGTTTCTTCGCTTCTTCGTCGAACACCTCGACAAACAGGCGCCCGATGATCTTGCGTTTGGCTTCGGGGTCGCTCACACCCTTGAGTTCACCAAAGAATCTCTCAGCCGCATTGACGCGGATCACGCGTACGCCCAAGTTGCGGGCAAAGATATCCATGACGGCATCGCCTTCACGGTGACGCAGCAGACCGTGATCGACGAATACGCAAACGAGTTGATCGCCGATGGCCTTGTGCAGCAGTGCTGCCACCACGGATGAGTCGACACCGCCCGATAGCCCGAGCAGCACACGACCCTTACCGACCTGCGCACGCACGCGATCGATCGCATCTTCGATGATATTGCCGGGGTTCCAGCTCGAAGCGCAGCCGCAAATCTCGTGCAAAAAACGCTCGTAGATGCGCGTGCCCTGCCGCGTGTGCGTCACCTCGGGGTGAAATTGCAGCGCGTAGAAATGCCGCGCTTCATCGGCCATGCCGCCGATCGGCAGATCGGGCGTCGAGGCAATGGCCTGAAAGCCCGACGGCAACTCGACCACGCGATCGCCGTGACTCATCCACACATCGAGCAGGCCGTGGCCTTGATCATTGACGCGATCTTCGATGCCCCGCAGCAGCGCAGAGTGGTTGCGTGCGCGGATCTCGGCGTAGCCGAACTCGTGTACCGCGCCGGGCTCGACGCGCCCGCCGAGCTGCGCAGCCATGGTCTGCATGCCATAGCAGATGCCGAGCACCGGCACGCCGAGCTCGAACACGGCCGCAGGCGCTGCCGGCGCATTTCTTTGAGTGACCGACTCGGGTCCGCCCGAGAGAATGATGCCCTTTGGCGCGAATGCGCGTACATCGGCATGGCCCGCATCCCAAGGATGGATCTCGCAATAAACCCCGAGCTCGCGCACACGCCGCGCAATCAGCTGCGTGTACTGCGAACCGAAATCGAGAATGAGAACGCGGTCGGCGTGGATGTCGCGTGCGGTCATGACGTTCGAAGCGCGGCGTCTAGTCGGGGCGGACGGATCAGGAGATCCGATAGTTCGGCGCTTCTTTGGTGATCGTCACATCGTGCACGTGCGACTCGCGAACACCCGCAGTCGTGATCCGCACGAACGAGGGGCGTGTGCGCATCTGCTCGATATCTTGACTGCCCGTGTAGCCCATGGCGGCCCGCAAGCCGCCGGCGAGCTGATGCAGGATCGCCACGACACTGCCTTTGTAGGGCACGCGGCCCTCGATCCCCTCGGGCACGAGTTTCTCGAGTTCGGTGGTGGTGTCCTGAAAATAGCGATCACTGGAGCCGTGACGCTGAGCCATCGCGCCGAGCGAGCCCATACCACGATAACTTTTGAAGCTCGCGCCCTGAAAGAGCTCGACCTGCCCCGGCGATTCTTCAGTGCCAGCAAACAGACCGCCGATCATGACGGCATCGGCACCCGCCGCAATCGCCTTGGCCACATCGCCCGAGTAGCGAATGCCGCCGTCAGCAATGAGCGGCACCCCTGTGCCTTCGAGCGCCGCAGATACGTTCGACACCGCGGTAATCTGCGGCACGCCGACACCCGCCACCACGCGCGTGGTGCAGATCGAACCCGGACCGATACCCACCTTCACGGCATCGACGCCTGCCTGCACGAGCGCCTGTGCGGCCTCTGCGGTGACGATGTTCCCCGCGATCACCTGCATGGTGGACCAACGTCCCTTGATGCGCTCGACCATCTGGATGACGCCGCGGGAATGCCCGTGCGAGGTATCGACAACCACCGCATCGACGCCGGCTTCGCGCAACGCGGCGACACGATCGAGCGTGTCAGGCGAGGTGCCGACCGCGTCGCCGACCCGCAGCCGACCGCTCGCAGCTTTGCAGGCGCGCGGGCGTTCGGTGGCCTTCTGGATATCTTTGACGGTGATGAGCCCCTTGAGCTCGTGGTTGTCACCGACCACCAGCACCTTCTCGATACGGTGCTTGTGAAAGAGCTGCAGCACATCTTCGCGCGCCGCGTTCTCACGTACCGTGACGAGCCGCTCTTTGGGCGTCATCACCGAAGCCACCGGATTATCGAGGTGGGTCTCGAAGCGCAGATCGCGGCTGGTGACGATGCCCACCACCTGCTTACCCTGGACCACCGGCATGCCGGAGATGCCGCGCGCCTTGGTGAGTTCGAGCACCTGCCGGATGGTGGCATCGGGGGTCACAGTGATCGGATCGAGCACCACGCCGCTCTCGAATTTTTTGACCCGCGCCACTTCGAGTGCCTGCGCCTCGACCGTCATGCTCTTGTGCACGATGCCGATACCGCCCTCTTGGGCGATGGCGATCGCGAGTCGTGCCTCGGTGACCGTATCCATGGCAGCCGAAACCAGCGGCAGGTTGAGGCGGATCTGCCGCGTCAGGCGCGTGGAGAGATCCACTTCGCGGGGCAAAACCTCGGAGTACGCCGGGACCAAAAGCACATCATCGAAGGTGAGTGCTTCCTGAAGGATACGCATGCGGGGGGCCGTCCAATGTGGTTTGGACGGCGCATTCTACGCACCCCTTCCGACCCGGTAAACTTGCGCCTCGGGCCGACGGCCCTTCGGAGCACCCTGCCGCCTTGACCAGCCCCCGCACGAACCCCGCCGAACGCGATGTGTACAGCATCGGCCGCCTCAACCGCGAGGTGCGGATGCTGCTCGAGCACGGCATGCCGGCCGTCTGGGTGGAAGGCGAAATCTCCAATTTTTCGCGGCCGGCGTCGGGCCACTGGTATTTCACGCTCAAGGACCGCGAGGGGCAGATCCGCTGCGCCATGTTTCGCGGCCGCAACGCGCTACTGCGCTTCTCGCCCGCCGATGGTCAGCGTGTCATCGTGCGCGGTCGGGTCACGCTCTACGAGGCGCGCGGCGATTTCCAACTGCTGGTCGAGCACCTCGAGGACTCCGGGATCGGTGCCCTGCGCCGCGAATATGAGCAGTTGAAGGCACGGCTGGAGACCGAGGGACTTTTCGACCCGGCACGCAAGCGCCCATTGCCAGCGGTACCGAGTTGCATCGGCATCGTGACTTCGCCCACCGGGGCT
Organism: Gammaproteobacteria bacterium; assembly: GCA_046091005.1. Taxonomy (GTDB): domain Bacteria; phylum Pseudomonadota; class Gammaproteobacteria; order Steroidobacterales; family Steroidobacteraceae; genus UBA964. Next base: position 8,012 of record JBJTAV010000186.1, read on the forward strand.
GCGGTACGCGACATCCTCAACATTCTGGGCAGACGTTTTCCGGCGGCGAGCGTGGTGATCTATCCCACTGCCGTCCAAGGGCGCGATGCCGTGCCGCAAATTCTGACTGCACTGTCGTTCGCAGCGGCGCGCGCCGAATGCGATGTCCTCATCGTCGCCCGCGGCGGCGGCTCGATCGAAGATCTTTGGGCCTTCAACGATGAAGGCGTGGCGCGGGCACTGCGTGCGCTGCCGATGCCGGTCGTCACCGGCATTGGCCACGAGATCGATTTCACGATTGCCGATTTCGTCGCCGATCTGCGCGCGCCCACGCCCTCAGGCGCTGCCGAACTCGTGGTGCCCGATGGTGCGAGCTGGCGCGCCGGCTTCGATCGGCTCGCGAATCGGCTGCTCGTCACGATCCGTCGCCAGTTGCGCGATGATTCTGAATACTTGGTCGCCGTGCGCCGCCGGCTTGCGTTGGCGCATCCGGGTCAGCGCCTGCGACAGAACGCGCAACGTCTCGATGAGCTCGAACAACGTCTCACGAGTCGCATGCAACTATCGCTCGCCGAGCATCGCCATGCGCTGCAGCAACTGTCAGCGCGGCTCGCCCAAGCCTCGCCCGCACTCGAGCTGCGCCGGCTCGGCCAGCAGCACGCCCTGCTGGATGCGCGCCTGCGCCGCAGTCTGCCGACTACCCTTGAAGGGCTGCGTCAAAGATTTTTGGTGGCTGCACGCATGCTCGATGCCGTGAGCCCGCTTGCCACGTTGGAGCGCGGTTTTGCGATTGCCACGCGCAGCCGTGATGGGGCACTGCTGCGTGATGCGACGATGATTGACGAAGGCGAGACGCTGGATCTTCGCCTCGGTCGCGGTGCGCTGCAGGCCACGGTGACCGGCAAATCCTCGGTAAAATCGTCGGGAGTCGATGAGACATGACAAGGGCTTGCGTGAAATCTTTGGCTGCGGTTTTTCCTGGTCTGCTGGCCGCGCTTTGCTCAGCCACCGTCTTCGCAAGCACCGACCTACCCACCTCGCTCGCCGTGCCGGGCGGAGTCGCCATTCTTGATGTGCCGGGAGATACCGGGCGCGCTCCTGCCGTGACCTTCGATGGCAACCGAGTCATGGTGTTGCCCGGCCCCGCGGGCTGGCGAGCCATCGTCGGCATTCCGCTCGCGCGCGCCCCGGGCGCGGCCGCGATCGAGATCCGTAGCGGCAACACCATCCTGACGCAAGGTTTCACGGTGGCGGGCAAGGCCTATGCCACGCAGCGCCTGAAAGTCGCTCCGAAGCACGTGGATCTCTCCCCGCAAGACGCGGCACGCGTCGAGCAGGAGCAGCCGCGTATCCGTACGGCCATGGCCACTTTCACGGATGCCGCACCCACCACCATGAACTTTGTCTCGCCTGTCAAAGGCCCACGCTCGAGCTCATTCGGCCTGCGCCGCGTGTTCAATGATCAGCCGCGTAATCCGCACTCCGGCATGGACATCGCCGCGCCCACAGGCACGCCAATCTTTGCACCCGCACCCGGCAAGGTCATCGAGACCGGCGATTTTTTCTTCAACGGCAACTCGGTGTTCATTGATCACGGACAGGGGCTGATCACGCTCTATTGTCATCTGAGCAAGATCGACGTTGCACCCGGAACCGTGCTGAAAACCGGCGACAAACTCGGCGAGGTCGGCGCCACCGGCCGCGTCACCGGGCCCCATCTGCATTGGGGTGTTGCGCTCAATCGCGCCTTTGTCGATCCCGGGTTGTTTCTCAGCGCTTCCGCGACTTCTGCGCCTTCTCTTTCGCCGACGCGCGCTTCTCCGAAGCCGTCTGCGGGCGCGGCCGCCCCCTAGTGCGGGCGTAGGGATTGGAGTCAGTGCGGTATTCGACCGCCACCGGCGAGGCGAAGAGATCAAACTCGCGACGGAAAACATTGGCGAGATAGCGCGTGTAGGCCTCGGGCACATGCACGGTCTGATTACCGTGGATGATGATCCGCGGCGGGTTGCGGCCGCC
>JBJTAV010000187.1:0-4203 GCA_046091005.1 Gammaproteobacteria bacterium
AGGCCCAGAATAGCCGGGCTCAAAAGGCCGCGTATGATAACGGCAACCTCCCCCACCCGCCACCCGATCCCGCTCAGTTCCTGGCAGAGAGACTTCGCCGAGGCCGTCACGGACCCGGCGGAACTGCTCGCTTTGCTGGGCCTAGGCGATGAATGGCTTGCACCAGCGCGCGCTGCGGCCAAGTTCTTTCCGCTGCGGGTGCCGCGCAGTTTCGTCGCGCGCATGCGTCACGGCGATGCCAACGACCCACTGCTGCGACAGGTGCTGCCGCTCGCCGAAGAGCTCGACGAGGTCACGGGTTTTGTGACCGACCCGAATCAGGAGTCGAACTATCGTTTGGCGCCCGGGCTGCTGCGCAAATACTCGAGCCGCGCCCTGCTGATCGCGACCGAAGCCTGTGCCCTGCATTGTCGTTACTGTTTCAGACGGGAATTTCCGTACGACGAGCAGCAAGGCGAAACCGGTCGCTGGAACGAGGCGGTTGCGGCCATTGCTGCAGATCGATCGATCACTGAACTTATTCTGAGTGGCGGCGATCCGCTCTCGGTGAGCAACGCGAGGCTGCGCGCGCTCTCGAGCGCGCTCGAAAACGTCACACATCTGGAATCGCTGCGCCTGCACACGCGAAACGCGATCGCGCTGCCCTCGCGAATCGATCAGGGGTTCATCGAGTGGTTACGCGCCCTGCGATGGCGTGTGACTATCGTGCTGCACGTCAATCATCCCAATGAAATCGCGGCTGATGCGCTCGATGCGCTGGAACGACTGCGCGGAACCGGCGTACTGCTACTGAACCAAAGCACCTTGCTGCGCGGCGTGAACGACGACGCGCAAATACTCACTGAACTGTCGCGGCGGCTGCATCGACATGGCGTGCTACCGTACTATCTGCATTTGCTCGATCGCGTACGCGGTAGCGCGCACTTCGAGGTGGCCGATGCAACGGCAATAGCGCTCATCAAAACGCTGGCGCAGCAGCTGCCGGGATATCTGGTGCCCAAGCTCGTGCGCGAAGTCGCAGGGGCCGAGGCCAAGACAGTGATTGCGGCCGGACTCTCCGGCTAAATCAATGAATCCATCCGCCCTTTCTCGTCTGCCATAACCACTCGTTTACAACCGCTCATTTACAACCCCTCACAGAGAACTTCGATGACCCCGTCTTTTGCCTTGATTCTTCGCTGCCCCGACGCCAAGGGGATCGTTGCCGCTGTTGCCGGATTTTTAGCGCAGCACGACGCTTCCATCACCGAATCGCATCAGTTCAACGAGATGCCGACTTCGGCGTTTTACATGCGGGTCGTCTTCAAGCCGGATGGCGCGCGTTTTCCGGCGTTGGAGTCCCTGCGGCAGGGGTTCGCCGCGATCGCCGAACAATTCGGCATGGATTGGCAACTGCATGATCTCGCCGCGCGACCGCGGCTGGTTATTGCAGTCTCCAAATACGGACACTGCCTGCATGATCTGATGCACCGCTGGAAGGCGGGACAGTTACCCGGCGAAATCGTTGCCGTCGTCTCCAACCACGAAGACTTCCGCAGTTTCGTCGAGTGGAATGGCCTGCCCTTTCACCATCTGCCCGTGAACTCGGGCAATAAAGCCACGCAGGAAGCCAAACTTCTCGGCCTCATCAAAGAAACTCGCGCCGATCTGTTGGTACTGGCACGTTACATGCAAATCCTGTCGACGAGCACTTGCGCGGCGCTCGCCGGCCACTGCATCAACATCCATCATTCGTTCTTGCCGGGCTTCAAAGGCGCCAAACCCTATCTGCAAGCCCACGAGCGCGGCGTGAAAATCATCGGTGCTACGGCGCATTACGTCACCGAAGATCTGGATGAAGGTCCGATCATCGAACAGGCAGTCGAGCGCGTGACTCATGCGCATTCACCCGAAGCGCTGGAGCAGATTGGTCGCGACATCGAGTGCGCCGTGCTGGCCCGCGCCGTCACCTGGCACCTGCAGCACCGCGTGCTCGTCAATGATCGACGGACGGTGGTGTTCGCGTAAGCCACGATGCAACCGCTGGTATCCATATACCTGCCGACTCACAACCGCGCAGACCTGCTCGCTCGCGCCGCCGGCTCAGTGCTGACACAGCGCTATCAAAACATCGAACTTTTGATCGTTGATGACGGCTCGATCGATGGCACAGCCGAGACGATCTCACGCCTTGCAAGAGAAGATCACCGCGTACGCGCGCTCCGACACGCCGAGCCCCGCGGTGCACCTGCAGCCAGAAATTTGGCGATCCGCGAGGCCACGGGCGATCTCATCACGGGTATCGATGACGACGACGAGATGCTGCCGCAGCACATCGTCTCGCTGGTTGCTGCTTTTGATCACAGATATTCGCTGATTTGCAGCGGCTTTATTCGCAAGACGAAGACTGGTTCGCGCATCATCGCGAAGTCGCGGAAAGTCATTTCTCTCGATCAGCAACTACTGCGCAATCATGTGGGGAATGCAGCGCTGACCTTGCGCACGCGGCTGCTGGACGTCGGACTATTCGATGAGAGTATGCCTGCCTGGCAGGACTACGATCTCTGGACTCGTCTCATCACGCGCTTTGGATCAGCGCTACGCATCGCGGCCGCAGACCATGTGGTGCATCTTGATCATGACTCGCCGCGAATCTCTCGTCGCACTCTCGAGGGTGCTGATCGCTTTATGACGAAGCACTCATCGCTCATGTCGGATAAGCATAAAATCTCTCAAGAACTCGAGATATTCATGCTTCAGGCAAAACCCATGTCGAGTGCAGATCTCATTCGTCTCGGCCGGTCTCGCAACTTGCTGCGGGCGTTGCGGTACTTTGTGACCTCCAACGCCAGTTGGTTGAGGAGGATTCGGGACAAGCTGCCGTAAACGACCGGTGATCTACTGCCGCGATCTATCCTGCTGAACGGCACGTAGAGTTGCACGAGGACTGCACAGACAGGCCGTAGCGGCGGACAATGACAGCTTCAGCCGGCGGGCAAGGGATGCCTCGTTCGACCCTGCAATGGCCGAGCTCAAAACTTTGGCTAGAAAAAATGCCTGATCATCATCAATGTTAGTAACTTCACTATGATCAAGCCCCGGGTGTTTTCCTGCGAACGCAGACCGCAAGCGTCTGACGGTAGTCACCGGGTTATCGACAGCAGCAAAAGCGGTGCCGACGCTCCGCTTCGGGTGCAACCACGAAAGCGGATCGAGCACGCCACGAAATTCCGTTGCCGTCACCGCGAGTCCGTACTCGGCAGCACAATGACGGTGGAGCAGCATCGCGGCTGAATCAAGTTGAGCGTGGTGCCTTTGCCCACTGACTGACAGTCCGTGACGTCGCATACGCAGCAAACGCTCCGGCATGTTTGCCAACACGCCGGCCACGGCGAGACGCAAAAATAGCTCGTAATCCTCGATGTCGGGATAGACCGAAGAATAGACAGGCAAAGAAAGTTGGCTGCGTCGAAACATTATCGTTGGATGATGGACGCAATTTCCCAAGAGCAAGCGCCAGCGCAGATTCATGTTCGAGTTCGGTGGCAACCGCGGCGATCGTTGCGCCGCGCCGTGCTCGTCCATGTAAGACACGCCCGTGCCCACCGCCGCAAACTCAATGTTCCTGCGCAAGAACGCCACCTGCCGCTCGAATCGCTGCGGCAACGCTACATCGTCCGCATCCATTCGGGCGACGAACTCACCGCGTGCCTCCGCCACGCCGATATTCAGCGTCTCGACAATACCCAAGTTGGTCGAATTGCGAATGATCTGCAGACGAGGATCGGCGATCCCCTGCAGCGCAGCGACGGTGCCATCTGTTGACCCGTCATCAATGGCGATCAGCTCGAAATCTCGATGAGTCTGCGCCAGGATGCTCGCGACCGCCTCGGTAACGTAGCGAGCCGTGTTGAAGCACGGCATCACGACCGAGACCAGGCCCTCGATCACGACGCCGCGACCGCCTCGAGGCGGGTGACTTTGCGCCAGCCACGCGGCAGCACTGCGCCGCGTTGCGCGCGCGCGCCGCGGTAATCTTTGAGAGCGCCCCACGCGAGGGTCATAGAGCGATCACCCGTATGTACGATCAGCGAGCCACCGGGCTCGACCACGGCCACGCCGACCACGACTTCGGCGCGTTCAACTGCCAAGGCCGTCGGAATATTGAACAGCTTGTTGCCCTTGCCGCGCGGCATTTCGGGTACTTCAGTCACCGGGAATGCC
>JBJTAV010000188.1:0-6094 GCA_046091005.1 Gammaproteobacteria bacterium
TTCAGCTTGCGGGTCAAAGTATTTCGCCCCCAACCCAGAAGCCTTGCTGCATCCTGGCGATGACCGCCGGTGTGGGCCAAGGCCACACGGATGAGCGCGCGTTCGAATTCCGGCAGTGCGACATCGAGTAGCGGCGGCGCGCTGCCGCGCTGCGACTCGGATTCGGCCCAGCGCGCCAGTAGCGCAGTCCAACCATCGCCGCCCGCGCGCGCCAAAGTCGCGCCGGCGATTTCTGCGGGTAGATCATCGACGTGCACTTCGCTGCCGGCGGCCAGCACGCTCAGTCGCCGACAAAGATTGACGAGCTCGCGTACATTGCCCGGCCACCCATAGGCTTCGAGCGCGGCGCGAGCATCGACGGCGAGCGTTTTCGGTTCGACACCGAGTTCAGTCGCGGCAGTGCGCAGATAGTGATCGAGCAGATCACCCACATCTTCGCGGCGGGCGCGCAGCGGCGGCAGCTCCATGCGAATGACATTGAGCCGGTGAAAGAGATCTTCGCGGAACAAGCCACGAGCAACGCGGTCTTCGAGATTTTGATGGGTCGCCGCGATCACCCGCACATCGACACGGATCGGCGTCTGCCCGCCGACTCGATAAAACTCACCCTCGGCCAGCACGCGCAGCAGCCGGGTCTGCAAGGGCGTAGACATGTCGCCGATCTCATCGAGAAAGAGCGTGCCGTCATCGGCTTGCTCGAAGCGGCCACGCCGCAAGGCATCCGCTCCAGTGAACGCACCTTTTTCGTGACCGAACAATTCGGACTCGAGCAGTTCGGAAGGAATTGCGGAAGTATTGAGCGCAATGAACGGCTTTGCGGCACGCGGGCTGTGGCCGTGCAGTGCGCGGGCGACCAATTCTTTGCCGGTACCCGATTCGCCGGTGATCAATACCGTCACCGCCGAGCGCGACAAGCGACCTATGGCGCGAAAAACTTGCTGCATCGCCGGAGCCTTGCCGAGCAGTTCCGGCACGCGGCCGTCGGCGCCGCGATCGATCACATTGCGCTGTACGCTCTGTGCTGCTCGCTTGACGAGTTCGAGCACCTGATCGATATCGAACGGTTTGGGCAGATATTCGAACGCGCCGCTTTCATAGGCAGACACGGCGTTATCGAGGTCGGCATGCGCTGTCATCACGATGATCGGCAGCTGTGGTCGGGTGCCGTGGATCTTGCGCACCAGCTCGAGCCCGGAGATTCCGGGCATGCGGATGTCGGTCAATAGCACATCGGGCGCATCACCACGCAGGGCTTCGAGTGCAGGCTCAGCCGCTTCGAAAACCTTGGGCAACATGCCGCCACTCTTGAGTGCTTTTTCGAGCACCCAGCGGATCGAGGCATCATCGTCGACCAACCAGACACGCAGGGGTCGAGCACTCATGGGACACCCTCGGCAACCGCAAGCGGTAGCACCAAAGAAAATACCGTGTTTCCGGGTTCGCTCTGAAATTCGATCAAGCCACCATTACGATTGGCGAGCTCCTGCGCCACCGCCAAACCAAGACCGGTACCGTTCGGACGCGCCGTGACGAGTGGATAAAAGAGCGTCCCGCGGATTTCTTCTGGCACACCGGGACCATCGTCAAGTACATCGATGCGCACGGCAAGACGATGTCGTACGGCGCCAATGTGGGCCTGCGTGACGACGCGGGTACGCAAAATAACGCGACCCTTCTCGCCCACGGCCTGCAACGCATTGCGAGCGAGGTTGAGCAGCGCCTGCACGAGTTGATTGCGGTCGAAACGACCTTCGGGGATGCTGGGATCGTAGTCGCGCTCAACCACCACGGCCGCGGGCGCTTCGGCGGCGAGCAGTCGGTGTACGTGCTCGCAAACCTCGTGAATATTGAGCGCGATTTTCTGCGGCGGGCGCGCCGGGCTCGTCATGATGTCGACCAGCGCCGTCAGCCGATCAGCCTCATTGATGATGACGCTCGTGTATTCACGCAGCTCCGGATCTGGCAGCTGGCGAGCGAGCAGTTGCGCCGCACCACGTACGCCACCGAGCGGATTTTTGATCTCGTGTGCCAGCTGTCGAGTCATCATGCGGTTACCTTCGAGCCTGGCTCGCAAGGCATGATCGCGATTGAGACGTGCGCGCGGTGCCGCATCGGCAAGTTCCAGCAGCAGCCGACGCGAACCGCCCACATCGTCGATGGCGGTAATGGTGAAGTCGACGACACGCGCTTCGCGCGGCGCACCGAGCGGTCGCAGGGCCTGTTCGATTTCGGTAACCGGTTCACCGGTGTCGCGCACCCGAAGCAATGAGGCCTGCAGCGCCGTGCAGTCCGTGAAAAGTTCGCAGAACGGGCGGCCGCGGGCCTGATTCAGACCCACGGCCATCAGGCCCTGTGCGGCAACGTTCGCGTGCATCACCACCAACGCGGCGTCGAGCATGACGACGCCTGTCGCCAGAGCATCAAGAAGATCTGCCGGGTCGTGATGCGCAGCGAAACTCTCGAAGAGCCTTTCAACCGCCATGGCTGTCGCCGCGCATCACGCCGCCTTCGGACCAGCGTCCGGCTGGATCAGCAGCTGTAGTACAGGTCGAGTTCGACCGGGTGGGTGCTCATGCGATACCGCGTGACTTCCTGCATCTTGAGGCCGATGTAGGCATCGATCACGTCGTTGGTGAACACGCCGCCGCGGGTGAGGAACTCGCGATCCTTGTCGAGATGCTCGAGCGCCATGTCGAGCGAGTGACACACCGTCGGGATGTGCTTCGCCTCTTCGGGCTCGAGATCGTACAAATCTTTGTCCGCCGGGTCGCCGGGGTGGATCTTGTTCTGAATACCGTCGAGACCCGCCATCATCATGGCTGCAAAGGCGAAGTACGGATTCGCTGACGAATCGGGGAAGCGTACTTCGATGCGACGCCCTTTCGGGTTGGAGACAAAGGGGATGCGGATCGAGGCCGAGCGATTGCGCGCCGAGTAGGCGAGCATCACCGGCGCCTCGAAGCCAGGCACCAGGCGCTTGTAGCTGTTGGTGCCGGCATTGGTGAAGGCGTTGAGCGCCTGGGCATGCTTGATGATGCCGCCGATGTAGTAAAGCGCGATGTCGGACAGACCGCCGTACTTGTCGCCTGCGAACAGCGCCTTGCCGTCTTTTTGCAGCGACTGGTGGACATGCATACCCGAGCCGTTGTCACCGACCAGCGGCTTCGGCATGAAGGTTGCGGTCTTGCCATAGGCGTGCGCGACGTTGTGCACGGCGTACTTCAAAATTTGTACTTCGTCGGCTTTTTTGATGAGACCGCCGGCACCGATACCGATTTCGCATTGACCGCCGGTCGCCACTTCGTGGTGGTGCACTTCGACCACGAGGCCGAGTTCTTCACACGCGCCGCACATGGCGTTGCGGATGTCCTGATAAGCATCGACCGGCGGCACCGGGAAGTAGCCGCCCTTCACGCCCGGACGATGACCCTTGTTGCCTCCCTCGATGTCGGTGTAGCTGTTCCATGCACCCTGCACGGAATCGATTTCATAGGCCGAGCCGTGCATCTCGTTCTTCCAGCGCACGCTGTCAAAGATGAAGAACTCGTTCTCGGGACCGAACATCGCGCCATCGGCGATGCCCGTGCTCTTGAGATAAGCCTCGGCGCGCTTGCCGATGGAGCGCGGGTCGCGCTCATAGCCCTGCATGGTGGCAGGCTCGATGACATCGCAACGGATGTTGACCGTGGCTTCTTCAAAGAAAGGATCGAGGATCGCGGTGCCAGCCTCGGGCATCAGGATCATGTCGGACTCGTTGATGCCCTTCCAGCCGGCGATCGAGGAGCCGTCGAACATCTTGCCGTCGCGGAACAAGCCTTCGTCCACCAGCTTGGCGGGAATGGTGACGTGCTGCTCTTTGCCGCGGGTATCGGTGAAGCGCAGGTCGGCCCACTTCACTTCCTTGTCCTTGATCATCTGGATGACGTCACTGGCGGTGCTCATGTTCGCTCCGTTCTGAAATCGAGTAAGTTGGAAGAAAAAGACGCGCAATTATGATGCATCTGGCGTGCCGACGCACCAAAGAGCCGGAAAATCAAGGATTTGAGGAATCGAAAAGGCGGTGATCAGGGCTGATATGCACTGTGATAATGCAAAAACGACTTTGATTGCACTTTTTTAGGGCGTTAGTCGAGCTACCGGGGTCCTGCCCCTTACCCAGACATACGCGGCCATCAGACACAGCAACCCGCTCAGGCAGCCAGTCAGAATGTAGGGCGCCGACGGTCGCCAGATATCGAACAGCGTGCCGCCGACGATGGCGGCCAAAAATATTCCGAGCGACCCACAAAGCGTGAACACGCCAATCACGGCGCCGCGGCCGCGCACCGGTGCCACCTGTCCGACCAAGGCCTGCGAGGCGAGGATGCCGCTCATCTCGCCAACGCCGAGAAAGACCGCGGCCACATACATCGCCGGCTGGAATGGATCGTCCTGCAGACCGAACCACACGTAGCCGAAACAGGCGAGGGCGGAAGCAATGGCCATGAACAGCACGCGATCGAGACGATCGATGAAGCTGATGACCGTCACCGCCCAAAGTGTCGCCGTAATCTGGATGACGACAAAAATGCCGCCACTGCGCTGCATGGCTTCAGCGGGCGACATGCCCTGTTCCTTCCCGGCCTGCACCATCCAAAGAAAAAAGAACGCACTGATGATCGACAAAGACGCGCGCGACACGGTGGCCGACGCATAAGCGAGTCGTACGCGCAGATCACGGGCCGCGGCAATGCCGACGCGCAGTGTTGCCAGCAGTGGCTCGCGCTGCTCCAGCTGGCCCGGTGCGCGACGCGCGAGTCCGCGCAAGACGATCACCATCGGAATGAGACATAGCACGGCCACCGACCAATAGGCTGCGCGGCCTGCCTCGATCGGCGTCATGCCCTGCGCAAGAAAAATCTTTGGCAGTTGCGAAGCGAGCCCGACCAAAGAGGCGACGCCGAGCCCATTGAGAAAGAAGCAGATGCCCACCAACTTGCCGCGCGAAGTTTCCTGCGGATAGTCGGCGATCACGGCCGACAGCATCGCGGCGATGAGCGACGCGCCGCAGGCGGTGATGAAGATCATCGCGTAGAGCGTCCAGTCGAAACTCGCGAATGGGAACAGCGCGTAGCCAAGTGCCAGAATGGCGAAGCCCATGCCGTAGATGATGCGACGACCGAGTCGGTCCGAGGCCGCGCCGATGAGCCCCGACAGCAGTAGCGCCGGGATTTCGCTCACCACATCCATCGACGCGCTGACTCGACCCTGAATGTCGTCAGGAACATCGAGCATCGAGTTGAAAAGGTAAGGCCGCAGATTGCCGACCAGCGTCAGCAAACCGATGGAAAAGAACGCGGTGCCGAGCAGCGCGTAGAAGTTCGAGCGTTCGATGCCGGGGGCGAGCTCCCAGATGCCGACTTTGGTTCCCTGCTCTGCGCGATCACGCGCTACCGTCGTCTCCATCGTGCCCCCCAGTTGGTAGCGACTTGGCTGTCGCAGCCGCTTTCAATATGCCAGTCGGTATACTGGCCGCCCCCTAGATTAACCGCGACCAGAGTCGCGCGTCGGAATCATGTCTCGCACGTTCCAGGATCTTGTTTTCTCACTACAGCAGTACTGGTCCGATCAGGGCTGCGTCGTGCTGCAGCCCTACGACATGGAAGTCGGCGCGGGCACCTTTCATACGGCGACCTTCCTGCGGGCCGTGGGGCCAGAGCCCTGGAGCGCGGCCTACGTGCAGCCCTCGCGTCGTCCCACCGACGGTCGCTATGGCGACAATCCCTTCCGGCTGCAGCGCTATTACCAGTTTCAGGTGGTGATGAAGCCCTCGCCGCTCGAGATCCTCGATCTCTACATCGGCTCGCTCAAAATGCTGGGCTTCGATCCACTGGTGCACGATATCCGCTTCGTCGAAGACAACTGGGAGTCGCCGACGCTGGGTGCCTGGGGGCTCGGCTGGGAGGTTTGGCTCAACGGCATGGAAGTGACCCAGTTCACTTACTTCCAGCAAGTGGGCGGTATCGACTGCAAGCCGGTGACCGGCGAGATCACCTACGGGCTCGAGCGCCTCGCCATGTATCTGCAGGGCGTCGACAGCGTGTACGACATCGTC
>JBJTAV010000189.1:0-31787 GCA_046091005.1 Gammaproteobacteria bacterium
ACCGAAGGACTTGGAAAACACGAGGCCGGGCGCAAACTTAGCGATGTCATCGAGGGAGTTAACCTGACGATTGCTAATGTCCTCGGCCGAGAACGCCGTGACTGCGATTGGGACGTCTTGCAGCGATTCCTCGCGCTTGCGTGCCGTGACCACGATTTCTTCGAGGGCAAGACCGCCCTGACTGGCGCCGCTACCAGACTGAGCGAAAGCGCCCTGACCGGCGAGCGCAGCAATGCTCATGGAAACGAACAGGGCTACGGGTGAGTGCCTTCTGGACATATCGAGTGACCTCTACTGAGAACCGGGTGTTGCCCTATCGTAGTGCAGCACAGCAAAGTTTTGAAGCAAGATGGTTGCGACTGTTGCCCACGCGCAACATGAGCCGCGGTGCTCAAGAGCGGCGGTGCTTAAGCCGTGCGTCTGCTTGAGTCCTGCGCCAGTCAGCGGCCGCGTAACTGCTCGATGATGGCCGGGTTCTCGAGCGTGCTGACGTCTTGGGTGATGGGCTCGCCGCGGGCGATGGCTCGCAACAAGCGCCGCATGATTTTTCCCGAACGGGTTTTGGGCAGATTGTCGGCGAAGCGGATGTCGTCGGGCTTGGCGATCGCACCGAGCTGCTCGGCGACCCAGTCGCGCAATTCCTTCTCGAATTCTTTGGTGTCGCCGGTCGGGCGCATGCCGCGACAAACCACGAACGCGAACACGGACTCGCCTTTGATCTCATGCTGACGACCGACCACCGCCGCCTCGGCAATGCGCGGATGTGCGACCAGCGCGGACTCGATTTCCATGGTGCCGAGGCGGTGGCCCGCGACGTTCAACACATCATCGATACGCCCCATGATCCAGAAACAACCGTCGGCATCGCGATGCGCGCTGTCACCTGCCACGTAGAGTCGGTTCTGGAATTTTTCCCAATAGGTCTTGAGGTAGCGATCGTTGTCGCCCCAGATGGTACGCAGCATCGAAGGCCAGGGCTTGCGGATAACGAGGTAGCCGCCGGCATCCGCTGTAGTGACGCTGCGTCCTTCGTCATCGACGATATCGGCAAAGATTCCGGGCAGCGGCTGCGTGCACGAACCCGGTTTGGTCGACGTCACACCCGGAATGGGTGAAATCATGATTGCGCCAGTTTCGGTCTGCCACCACGTATCGACGATGGGACAACGACCGCCACCGATCACGCGGTGATACCACATCCAGGCTTCGGGGTTGATTGGCTCGCCCACGCTGCCTAGCAGTCTGATCTTTGAAAGATCGTACTGCGCAGGCAGCTCATCGCCGAGCTTCATCAGCGCACGGATCGCGGTCGGCGCCGTGTAGAACACCGTCACGCCATGCTGCTCGCAGATGCGCCAGAACCGACCGCCGTCGGGGTAAGTGGGCGCACCTTCGTACATGACGATGGTTGCGCCTGCAGCGAGCGGCCCATACGCCACATAGCTGTGCCCGGTAATCCAGCCGACATCGGCCGTACACCAGAACACGTCGTCACTGCGCAGATCGAAGACCCAGCGGCTCGTGAGTTTGGCGCCCAGCAAATAGCCGGCACTCGCATGTTGTATGCCTTTCGGGCGACCGGTGGACCCCGAGGTGTAGAGCAAAAACAGCGGATGTTCGGCATCGACCCACTCGGGCTCACACACCTCGGCTTGGCCTTCCATGGCTTCGTGCCACCAAAGATCACGACCCGATTGCATCGGCACCGCCGCGCCGGTACGGCGCAGCACGTATACGGTGTCGACGCTTGCGCAGCCCTCGGCCAGCGCCTTGTCGGTGGCGGCCTTGAGTTCGACGATGTTGCCACCACGACGCCCACCGTCGGCCGTGATCACGCAACGCGCACCCGCGTCTTCAATGCGATCTTTCAGCGACAGCGCCGAGAACCCACCGAAGACAACCGAATGGATGGCGCCGATTCGCGCACACGCCTGCATGGCGACCACCGCCTCGGGCACCAGCGGCATGTAGATCACCACCCGATCGCCAGAGCGAATGCCACGCGCCTTCAATGCATTGGCGAAACGGCAGACCTCGGCATGTAATTCACGGTAAGTGAGCTTGCGCACATCGCCAGGCTCACCCTCGAAGATGATCGCAAGCTGATCGGCGTTTTTGGCGAGCTGCACATCGAGGCAGTTGTACGACACATTGAGCGCGCCGTCGGTAAACCAACGAAAGTTCGGTGCCGATGAATCGTCAAGCGTGACCGTGAACGGCTTGTGCCAAGCGATTTCGGCGCGCGCGAGTTCCGCCCAAAAGTTTTGCGGATCTGCTGCAGCACGTTGATGCAAGGCTTCGAGGTCATGAGCCTTGAGTCGCGCCTCGGTCACGAACTGCGCTGGCGGCTCGAAAACCCGTGATTCCGTCAGTACTGACTCAATGTTTTTGCTCATGACTCGTGCCCTGCAACCCAAGTTCGACATGGCGTCGCGAATAGTAGTCCGGATAACTCTCGCCCAAGCCCTTGAAGCGCTTGTGCAACCAAAGATATTGCGCCGGTATGCGTCGTGCTTCGCTCTCGATCAGTGCGTGATGAAGCAGCGTATCGGCGATGCTGTCGGTACCGGGAAAATCTTCCAGCGGTTCGCCGATGCGTACCACATAGCCTGTCGTACCCGGCAATCTCTCGACGAAATAGGGCAACACCGCAGCACCCGTCATGCGTGCGAGGCGCGAGGTGGCGGTATTGGTGGCGACGGGGATGCCGAAGAACGGCACCATCTCTGCACCCTTGGCACGAAAGGCTTGATCCGGTGCATACCATACCGCTCCGCCCGCTTTCAGGACGCGCACCATCGCACGAATGTCATCGCTTGCAATCATGCTCGCCGCCACGGCCCCGCGGTATTTGCGAAAAAACCAGCTGAGCAGCGGATCTTTGGAGGGCTTGTATACCGCGTGCACTTCGCGTGCTGCGGTAATGAAGCGCGCACCGATCTCGAGCGTGGTGAAATGGGCTGCGAGCAAGATGACACCCCGACCTGACGCCGCCAGCCGATCGAAGATTTCCATGCCCTCGAAGCGCACCAGCTGCAGCAATTTGCTCGGCGGCGCGAACCAGGCGAGTGCGGTCTCGGGCAGCGTGATTCCCGATTCGCGGAAGTGCTGCTCCAGCAAAGACTGGCGTTCAGAGGCTGTCATCTGTGGAAAACACAGCGACAGGTTGCGACTGACGACGCGACGTTGCGGTAGCGGCAATCTTCTTGCGAAATCGCCAAGACGTGTGCCGAAGGCAAGCAAGGATGGATAGTCGCGCGCCGCCAAGCGACGCATGAGCCAAAGCGCGAGCCACAAGGGCCAGCGCTGCGGCAGCAACCAGTGCCAATCAAAGCGCTCGGCTGCCTCAGACACTGGCATCCCTCGAAATGGCTGCCAGCCGCTCGCTCTGCTTGCGCAGCATCTGTCCGAAGTTGTGGCGATCAAAAAAATCGTTGAGTGCTGCCATATCGGGCGCACGCGGCCGCAGCCCCTCGCGAGCCACCTCGAGCGGCATGTCACGGACGATCTCGGTGAGGCGACGGGCAAGAAACGCATCGTCACGGTGCCGAGCGAGCTTCTCCGGCAGTTTTGCCGCGCCGCGGATCGGCAGGCTCGCCACCGCATCGAGATTGTCGTACAGCTCCTCGAGCGAGACGAAATCTTTGAGAAGAGCCGCCGCGGTTTTGGGCCCCACCCCCGGCACGCCGCGGATATTGTCGACAGCATCGCCGGTCAACGCCAGATAGTCGGCATAGCGTTCGGGCACCACACCGAAATACTCCTCGATGTCGTGATAGGCGAGCCGCTGATTCGCGGTGTAATCCCAATAGACGTCGCCCTCGCGAACGAGCTGCGCGAGATCCTTGTCACGGGTGACGAGCGTGGTGGGCATACCCGCCGCCCGCGAGCGCGCATGCAGGGTGCCGATGATGTCGTCGGCCTCGTACTCGCCGCTGCCAAAATCGGCGACGCCGACATGCCGACAAAACTCGCGGCAGCGCTCGAACTGCAGCTTGAGATCGGCCGGCGCGGGTTCGCGATTTGCCTTGTAGGCCGGGTCGATGCGATTGCGAAAGGAGCTCGCGAGACTCTCATCGAAGGCGACCGCCAGGTAGCGCGGTCGGGCGCGCTCGATCAGGTCCCCCAGAAAACGGGCGAATCCGAATACGGCATGGGCGGGGTGGCCATCGCGGTCGAGCATGTCGGGCGGCATGGCGTAATAGGCCCGGAACACGTACACGGAGGCGTCGATGAGATAAACCACGGCGCATTGTAGCGGCCGCGAACCTTGGGGTATCGTCCGGGCACGGGGTCTCTTCAGTCAGAGGAACAAAAAAATGTCCAAGGCGAAACTCGCCCTCTCGCTGCTCGCCGTCGTCGTGCTGCAGCCGTCATCGCTGTACGCCCAAGACCACTCCATGCACGGCAGCATGTCCATGCACGGCAGCATCTCCATGCAGGGCACGAGGGTCAGCAGCCCGGAACACAAGGCGCAAAGTCCCGAGATCACGCTCGGTGCCGACGGTAGCGTGCACATGATCTGGATCGACGAGAACACGGCGGCGCACTCGGCCGACCACTCGAAATACGGTCACTCACACGTCGCCGCAACCAACCTGCTGTACGCACGCTCGAACGATGGCGGCAAAACGTTCACGCAGCCCGTGCAGATCAATGAAAAGCCCGGCGATGTCTGGGGCTTCTCGGTCAGCAAGCCGCGCATCGTCGCCGGTGCGAACGGTACCCTGCACGTGTTTTACCCGGGCAACGACCTCAACCCGACCAACGGCAAGCCTGAAGCGGTCGCGCTTTACACCCGTTCCACCGATGGCGGGCGCAGCTTCGCGAAGGCGCAGCGCCTCAATGAAATGGGCAAGACCGATGCCAGTGATCTGGTGCACGGCGGCCTCACCCATGCACACGTCTTCGGCACGCTTGCCGTCGATCGCAAAGGCAGTGTTTACGCCATGTGGATCGACACGCGCGACATGGCCAAAGAAGGCGATTCCGGCAAGGTATTCATGGCGGTCTCGCGCAACGACGGCCTGAGCTTCGAACGCGATCGCGAGATCCTGCCGGCCGATGTCTGCCCCTGCTGTCAGCTCACCGCTTTCATCGACAACAAAGATCAGCTGTATGTCGGTTCGCGGCAGGTCGAGGGCAAATTCCGCGACAGCGTGGTGATGGTGTCGACTGACGGTGGTCGCAGCTTTGGCCCGCGACAGCGCGTAGTCGGCAGCCGTTGGGAAATTGAAGGCTGTCCGCTCAAGCCGACGAGCGTGGTGGCCGCTGGCGGCGTGATCACTGCAGCCTATTACACCGCGGGCGAGCAACCGCCAGGGGCCTATATGGTCCGCTCCACCGATGGTGGCAAGAGCTGGTCCAAACCCGTGCTCGCCCATGAGGGTGCCGCGACCTCGGATGCCCCGGTGCTGACGCTGGCCGGCAAGACACTGCATCTTTTCTGGCACGCCAAGATGGCCGACGGCGTCCGCCGGGTATTCACCCGCGCCTCCACCGACATGGGTGCGAGCTTCGGACCGGTGAGCGAACTGCCGGCACCGCCGGGCGCGCCTGCCCAACTTCCGGCCATCGCGGGACGGCCGGATGGCAGCGTGCAAGTCGCGTGGCAGCAGGGCACCGAAGTTCGTACTGCGCGTTGGGTCAGCCCACAGCAGTCGGCGATGACCGCTCAAACCGGGCGCTGAGGTCGCTTCAGGACATCAAATGTTTGATGCGTGCGTGCAGCGGGCTGCTGCGCGGGAAATGGGCGAGCAGATATTCCATCTGGTCGAACAGCACCCGTCTGCCCTTCAAAAAAATGTACTCGGCGTAGGTGGGCGTGAATGGCACCGCGAGCAGCTGCATCTTGGCCTGCTCGGGGGTGCGCCAAGCCTTGTAGTTGTTGCAGCGCCGACAGGCCGTCACCACATTGGTCCAGACGTCGCGACCACCTTGGCTGAACGGCCGCACGTGATCGCGTGACAGATCACGATTGGCGAAGCGCTGACCACAATAAAGACAAAGAAATGCGTCGCGCCGGAATAGCGTCTGGTTGTTGAGCGGCGGGATGTAATCGTTGCGCAGGTGACCGGGGTTGCCGCTCTGGCCAACGGTCGCGATGATCGAGTTGACCTCGAGCACGGTACGCCGACCGGTCAGGGCATTGGTACCACCGTAGAGTTGAAACAGCGGCGTGCCGCAGGTGTAGGCGATCTGCTGCTGATGATAAAGCCGCGCCGCTTCGCGATAGTCGATCCATTCCAGCGGCATGCCAGCAATGTCGGTGCGCAACACGTGCTGGTGCAGGGAGACCCCTACGGCAGGACGTGCCACGATCGCGAAGTCGTCATGATCGGATGTCACCATCACGTCATAATCTACGGGAACTTTGTGACAAGATTCAACGTCCTCGCTCCGGGTGCTGCGCGTGGCCCCACAACTGCCGGGAGATAGTCGTGTTGCTTCGATCCAAGGACAGGCGGCGGAATAACCGCCCAGGGCATCACGCCGCAGTGTCGCGGCTCGCAGTCAGTGTGTTGGCGGTCACGTTGCTGGCGATCACCGCGAGCCCCGTTTGGGCGCAGACAGAAGCCCCGAGTGTGGTCTCGGCGATCGAGCCTGCAACCGAACCGTCGCCCGAAATCGAGCCGTCAATCGAGGAGGTCACGATCGTCGGCGAGGCAGCGGGCCCCGGTCTCTGGAAGGTCCGCAACGGCGACAACACGCTCTATATCCTCGGTACGCTGAGTCCGCTGCCAAAGAAAATGGAATGGCGCTCGCGTGAAGTCGAAAGCGTGCTGTCACGCGCGAAGCAGGTGATTCCGGCGCGCAGCGACGTCGATGCCGACATCGGACCAATCAAAGCCGTGCAGCTGTACATGCAGTACCGCAAGCTGCGCGGTAACGATGACAAACAAACGCTGGAGCAGGTCTTGCCCGCCGATCTCTACCAGCGCTTCGAGGGTCTGCGTCAAAAATATGCACCGCGCGAGCGCGACATGCTGAAGCGTCGACCCCTGCTTGCAGCCGGCGAACTCTGGAGCGAAGCGCTGTCGCGCAGCGGTCTTACCGGCGGCAACGATGTCAGCCGCAAAGTCGAAAAGCTCGCCAAGTCGAGCAAGGTCCCAATCGTGCTGCCGAAGATCTTCATCGACGACCCGAAGGGGGCGCTCGCCGAGGTCGGCTTGATCGCGCTTGATGCCGAAGTGGCGTGCATGCGCTCGACACTGGGACGGATGGAAAGCGATCTCGAAAACGCGCGACGACGTGCCGAGGCTTGGGCGGTGGGTGACGTCGACGCCTTGCGTTCACGCGCCACGAGCGATCAGCAGGAAGCCTGTTGGTCGGCGCTGCAGCAAAGCCCGAAGATCGCGGCGATCCGTCAGCAGTTCGAAGACGAGTGGTTCAAGCTTGCGATCAAGGCGGTCGAGACACATGACGTCGCCTTGGCCGTCGTACCCATCAGCGAGCTCTTCGGACGCAACGGCGTGATCGCGCGGATGCAGGCGCGCGGTTATTCAGTCGACGACCCCTGAGAGGAGAGCCCCTGAGAGGAGAGCCCCAGCGCCCCGAGGTACACATGAACCGAAACCAGCACCGCGCGTGACTGCCCGGTGAGGCGGACCGATTTTTCGCGGCGATCGTCGCGCGAGCCGGAATCGATTTGCAGCAGGTGCAGGCGCTCGAGACGGTGAATCAGCTTGCGGCAGGCTCGCTCACCGCCCAGCCCGCTTTGGCGATAAACCATGACGAGCTCCGAGATGGAGGCCGATTCATGGCCAGCGGCCAGCACCAAAGCCGGTAAGAAGGCCAAACTGGCGATAGATTCAGGGGCGGTTGGTCGCGGCAGCAATACAGCCTTCGACCCGTTCATGTCGTTTTTATTCATCATTCGTGGTCTTATGATTTTGAGGGGTGCCTGCCAACCCCCAAAGCCGGATTATGGTGCGATGATGGTCCTCTGAAGCCACTAAATAATTGATCATATTGATGGCTTTTTCTTACCTACAA
This sequence comes from Gammaproteobacteria bacterium, assembly GCA_046091005.1. Taxonomy (GTDB): domain Bacteria; phylum Pseudomonadota; class Gammaproteobacteria; order Steroidobacterales; family Steroidobacteraceae; genus UBA964. Next base: position 7,996 of record JBJTAV010000189.1, read on the forward strand.
AATTGGTGAATTTGCCTAATTTCAGGGATTGCAGTTTTTGACACTGCCCGGGACAAAGTAATGAAAAACATTCGAATCCTCGCTCGATTCCACCGCCGCGCGCCGTCGTTCCCGACGATCTCTTTGACGATCGCCGCGACGCTGGGTCTCTTCTTTGGCGCCGCCGCAACACCAACGCGCGCGCAGGACGCCGGCACAGAACCTGCTGGTTGCACCGTCGCCATCAAGGCCGGGCGGCTCATCGATCCGGACCGCGGTACGGTGCTGCGACGGCAGGTCGTGCGGATCGGCGGCGAGCGAATTCTCGGTGTCAGCGCCGACAACGACGCCGCAGTACGAGACTGCGCGCGCGTGATCGATCTTTCTTCGGCCACGGTGATGCCGGGCATGATCGACACACACACCCACCTCACCTCCGACCCAACCATCCTGCGCTACGAGCGACTCGGCCTGTCGATTCCGCGGCTCGCGCTGATCGGCGCCGGCAATGCGCGGCGCACCCTCGAAGCCGGTATCACCACCGTGCGTAATCTCGGTGCCGACGGTTATGCCGATGTCGCACTGCGCGATGCGATCAATGCGGGCGATGTACCGGGTCCGCGTCTTGTGGTGTCGGGCCCCGGCATTGGTATTACCGGCGGACACTGCGGCAGCAATTTGCTGGCGCCGGAGTTTCGTCAAACCTCGCTGGGCACGGCGGATGGCCCGGACGAAGTTCGCAAGGCGGTACGACAGAACGTCCGCTACGGCGCCGATGTCATCAAATATTGCGGCACGGGTGGCGTGTTTTCGAAGGGTACGCAGCCCGGCATGCAGCAGTTCACGCCCGAAGAAGTTGCGGCACTCGTCGACGAAGCACACATGCACGGTCGGAAGGTGGCGGTGCATGCGCATGGCGCGAGCGGCATCAAGGTGGCGCTGCGCGCGGGCGTCGACAGCATCGAGCATGCGAGCCTGATCGATGACGAAGGCATCGAACTCGCAAAGAAATACAAAGTGTATTTCTCGATGGATATCTACACCCCCGACTACACCCAACGCGAATCCAAGCGCCGCGGCGAACTGCCGGAGTTCATCCGCAAAGACGCCATGATCGGCGAGATCCAGCGCCGCAATTTCGAACGCGCGCTCAAGGCCGGCATTCGCATGACTTTCGGCACCGACGCTGGCATTTATCCGCATGGCGACAATGCGCGCCAACTCTCGGTCATGGTGCGCTATGGCATGACGCCCATGCAGGCCATACAGGCCGCGACCGTCAATGGCGCTGACGCGATCGGTCTCGCCGAGCAGATCGGCACACTCAAAGTCGGCGCCTATGCCGACCTCATCGCAACCAACGAAGATCCGCTCAATGATATTCGCGCACTCGAGCGTGTGGGCTTCGTCATGAAGGGCGGCGCAGTCGTTCGCGATGACCGAAGCCGCTAGACGATGACCGAATCCGCCCGAGGGGTGACGGCGATGTTCGTCGCCGTCGCCGCCTTCTCATTCATGGACGCGCTGCTCAAATTGTTTGCAGCGCACTATCCACCCATGCAGGTGACGGCGATCCGCGCCCTCGCCTCTTTGCCCTTTTTGCTTGTGCCGCTCTGGTATCAGGGCCGACTCACGGAGTTGCGACCGCAGCGCATCGGCCTGCACTTGATTCGCGGCGTGCTCGGCATCCTGATGCTCGTGACCTTCATCACGGCATTACGTGATGCCTCGCTGGCCTCCGTGTATTCGCTATACATGTCGGCACCGCTGCTGATCGCCGTGCTGGCGGCTCTGCTCCTCAAAGAAAAGGTCGACGCTGGTCGCTGGCTGGCGATCGCGGTGGGCTTGGCTGGCGTGCTGATCATCCTGCAGCCACGGCCCGGCGGACTACCGCTACTCGCCGGGCTGACCGCGGCCTTGTCGGCGCTTTGCTATGCGTTAGCGGCGATCACGGCGCGGATCCTGACTCGCACCGAGAAATCGCCCTCGATCGTGTTCACGTTTTTATTGATCATTGCGGTCGTTGCCGGTGCCATGGCCCTGCCGAACTGGATCCCGATTCGCGACAGCGACTGGTGGCTGATCGTGGCGGCGGGCGGCTTCGGCGCAGCGGGGCAGCACTACATCACCGAGGCATTTCGTCAGGCGCCGGCTGCGGTCGTGGCACCCGTCGAATACACGGCCATGCTCTGGGGGATCGCCATCGACTGGATCGCGTGGTCATTGTGGCCAAACAGCACCGTGCTCGGCGGTGCGTCGCTGGTCATCGCGGCCGGCATTTACGTGGCGTGGCGCGAACGGCGCGCGTGACCGCGACCTCGTGATCTCGCCATCGTGACCGCAGCGCCCGTCAGTCTTTACCTGCGTTTGACAGGCGTCGCCGCGCTGTGGGGCGGCACTTTCATTGCTGGCCGCATCGCCGCACCCGAGCTGCCGCACTTCACGATTTCGGCGCTACGGTTCTGGACTGCGTTCGTGATCTTGCTGCCGCTGTTATTGTTGAGTGAGCGCGGTCTGCCACGCCTGCGGCGACGCGATCTCGTCTATTCCGCACTGCTCGCGCTCAGCGGACTCGTTACCTACAACCTGCTTTTTTTGGGCGCACTGGAGCTGATCCCCGCGGGGCGCACCGCGCTCGTCGTCGCGCTCAATCCGATTTTGACCGCAGTCACCATGGCACTCATATTTGGTGAACGTCTGCCGGCTTTTCGCTGGCTCGGCATCTTTACTGCGCTCACCGGTGTGGTGATCGTGCTCGCCAAAGGCAATCCGACCTTGCTGCTGCAACGGGTGGGACGGGGCGAATTATTGATGCTGGGTGGAGCAGCCTGCTGGGCGCTCTATTCGGTGTTGGGTCGGTTCGCGCTCGATGGCGAATCGCCGGTCTCGCCGCTCGCGCTGACCACCGTGACTACTTTCTGGGGCGCATCGATGCTCTCGCTCGGTATGCCCTTCGAATGGTCCCAGTGGCAAGCGAGCGAGGTCTCGGTCGCGGCTTGGGCCGCGATCGTCTATCTTGGCGCCGGCGGCACGGCTTTGGGTTTTGTCTGGTACGCGCAGGGACTGCAGCAGCTTGGCGCGGCGCGGACCGCGGTGTTCAACAACTTGGTGCCGGTATTCGGGGTGCTGCTCGGCACCTTGCTACTCGATGAGACCCTGCTGGCATCGATGGTCGTTGGCGGGCTGGTTGCCCTGGCCGGGGTCTCGCTGACCAACTGGAGCCGCGCGCGCTGAGGGCGTACCGCCGCCATGACTGCGACCGATCGGTCCACCGCGTTCAGGTCTGCAGGTCATGGCAAATCAGGCACTTGCGAGGCGAGGCGTAGAAACGGTTTCATGAAAGCGTCATAAGAAGGGTGCGTTACCCGCCTCCATATTTTCAAGTCATTGATTTGATTGATTATTCGTTGAATTGGTTAATTATTGATCAGCGGAACGAAAAACCGCGAAAAATGCCGAGATTTTGCGCTTGAAAAGCAGGCTATCCACAACGTTATCCACACCCTCTGTGGAAAATCCGGCAGGCACCCCCGCCACTTTTTGTCGTGTGACGATCGACACGCCCTTGCGTCGCAGCTTCGACTATCTGCCCCCCGAAGATGGCCCCATGCCAACGGTGGGCATGCGAGTGACGGTACCCTTCGGGCGCCAGCGACTGGTTGGGATTATTGTTTCCTTAGAAAGTCAATCTGACGTTGATCCAGCTAAATTGAAACGCATTTCGGGTGTTATTGACCCCGAACCCACCTTCGATACGCCGCTGCTCGAACTGCTGCGTTGGGCGACCGATTACTACCATCACCCCATCGGCGAAGTGGTCGCGACCGCCCTGCCCAAACTTGCCCGCGAGGGCGCGACACTCGCCGCGATCAGCGAATTCTGGGCGGTTGATGCGCAGGGTGTGGCCGCGCACCACGCTGGCGAACCAAAACGCGCGCCGAAGCAGCGCGCCCTGCTCGAGCAGCTGGTCGCGGGGGGCCCCGCGGGCCTGGCTGCATCGACCCTGAACGAACGGCAAGCGGGCTGGCGTGAGGCGGCGCGTGCCCTGCGGGCGCGCGGCTGGATTCGCTGCGAGCAACGCGCAGTGGAGCTCGCAGCAGGCTCGGGGATCACTACGCCGCCCGACAAACCGGAACTCACCCCGGCACAAAGCGCGGCGCTGACCGAGGTTCAGGCCGCCGGCGATCGCGGTTATCGCGGCTGGCTGCTGCACGGCGTGACGGGCAGCGGCAAAACCGAGGTCTATCTGCGACTCGCGGAACAGCAACTCGCGCTCGGTCGCCGCGTGCTGGTGCTCGTGCCCGAGATCGGTCTCACGCCGCAACTCGTCGGGCGCTTCGCGCGGCGCTTCCCGCAGGCCACGCTCGCCGTCCTGCACTCGGGCCTGACCGACGGTGAACGGCTCGCCGCGTGGCGACTGGCGCACTCGGGCCGCGCGCGGCTCGTGATCGGTACTCGCTCGGCGGTATTCGCGCCTGTGCCTGAACTTGGCTTGATCATCGTGGATGAGGAGCACGATGCCTCCTTCAAGCAGCAGGAAGGCGGTTTTCGCTATTCGGCGCGCGACCTCGCGCTGGTGCGCGCACGCATGCTCGATATTCCGGTCATTTTGGGCTCGGCGACCCCCTCGTTCGAGTCGCTGCACAACGTGAGCACGGGTCGGCTGACGCGGCTGGCCTTGCCCGAGCGTGCGGCCGCCGCGACACCGCCAACCTTGCGCCTGCTCGATCTGCGCGGCGAGCGCGTCCATGCCGGCCTCTCGACCACAGCCGTGGGCAGCATCCAGCGTCATCTCGCGGCCGACGGGCAGGTGCTGGTCTACATCAATCGGCGCGGCTATGCGCCGACGCTCGCCTGCACGGCTTGCGGCTGGATAGCGCCCTGTCTCTCTTGCGATGCGCGACTCACGGTCTATCGGCAGGCTGCACGCCTGCGCTGTCATCACTGCGGCGCCGACCGTGAACTGCCGCGGCAATGCCCCGTGTGTGGTTACGCGGTCAAAACTGTCGGTCAGGGCACGGAGCGGGTCGAAGAAAATCTCGCCGAACTCTTCCCGGGCGTCGGCATCGCAAGACTCGATCGTGATGTGGTACGTCACAGTGATGAACTCGAGGCCGTCATGCGACGCGTGTCGAGTGGCGAAGCGCGAATTTTGGTCGGTACGCAAATGGTCGCGAAGGGGCATGATTTCCCGGCCCTCACGCTGGTCGTGGTGCTCAATGCCGATCAGGGACTCTTCAGCACCGACTTTCGTGCGGCCGAGCGGCTCGCGCAGACCATCATCCAGGTCGCAGGTCGCGCAGGTCGCGCCGAGCGTCCAGGCGAAGTGCTGATACAGACCGAGTACCCCGAACATCCGCTGCTCTCGGGTTTGCTTGCCGGTGGCTACGACGCCTTCGCGAGCGCCGCTCTCGAAGAGCGACGCAGTGCAGGCTGGCCGCCTTTTGCCAGACTTGCGGCGCTGCGGGCCTCGGCCACCCGCCCGGAAATGGCCATCGATTTTCTCGATGCCGCGCGACGACTCGCCGAGCGAACACCTAGGCAAGGGGCCACGGTGCGACTGCTCGGCCCAGCCCCCGCTGCCATGGCGCGGCGCGCAGATCGTCATCACGCACAACTGCTGATCGAGAGTGTCGATCGCGCCGCGCTGCACCGCCTGCTCGACCGCTGGCTGCCCGAGATCGAAAATCTGCCGGAGGCTAGGCGGGTACGCTGGGCACTCGACGTCGATCCGCTCGAACTCTTCTGACCCGGCAGAATCCGACCCGGTAGAATCGCGGCCGTGAAAGAAGACCTGCAACTCCTGCTGCAGCGCGCGCTGCAGTCACTCGAAGGCTCGCTGCTTGCGCAACCCGTCGATCCGAACTGGATCACGCTCGAGCGTACACGTGATGCAGCCCACGGCGATTTCGCCTCGAACATCGCCATGCGACTCGCCAAGGGCGCAGGCAAGCCGCCGCGCCTGCTCGCCGAAGCGATCATCGCCGCGCTGCCTGCCTCGCCTTTGCTCACTCGTGCCGAAGTCGCCGGCGCAGGGTTCATCAATTTTTTCCTCGCCAAAGATTTATATGCTCGCGAAGTGGTTCGCGTGCATGACGAGGGTGCAGGCTACGGACGCGCCCGCCCGCCGCAGCCACGTAAAGTATTGCTGGAGTTCGTCTCTGCCAACCCCACCGGTCCGATGCACGTCGGTCACGGTCGACAAGCGGCCTTCGGCGATGCGCTCGGCAATCTGCTCGCTGCAGCCGGCGATGACGTCAGTCGCGAGTACTACATCAACGACGCCGGCCGACAAGCCGAAATCCTTGCTGTCTCGGTGTGGCTGCGCTACCTCGAGGCCTGCGGCGAAACTTTGAAGTTTCCGGAGAACGGCTATCGCGGTGATTACATTCGCCCGGTCGCGCAATCACTGCACGCTCGCGAAGGCACCACACTGTGTCATGCCGCCGGCGTCGTGTTCGCCGATCTGCCCCCCGATGCCCCCGAGGGTGACAAAGACAAATACATTGATGCCGTGATCACGCGCTGCCGCGCCCTCATCGGCGAGCCCGCTTGGCAGAGCTTGCTGCAGGGCAGCATCGCGGCAATGCTCGATGAAATCCGTAATGATCTCGATGGCTATGGCGTGCACTTCGACCACTGGGTGTCGGAGCGCGCCTTCACCGACAGCGGCGCCATCGACCGTGCGCTGCAGCGTCTGCGTGAGCGCGACCTGCTGTACGTCAAAGATGGCGCCACCTGGTTCAAAGCCAGTCAATTTGGCGATGACGAAGATCGCGTGGTGGTACGCGAGAACGGCGTCAAAACCTATTTTGCTTCGGACATTGCCTATCACCTCGACAAGCGCGAGCGCGGTTTCGATGTGCTCATCGACGTACTCGGCGCGGATCATCACGGCTACGTCACGCGAGTGCGTGGCGGTCTGCAGGCATTCGGGCACCCGGGCAATTGTCTCGAGGCTCCCCTCATTCAACTGGTCGCGCTCTTCCGCAATGGCGTGAAGATGTCGATGGGCAAGCGCGAAGCCAACTTCGTCACGCTGCGCCAACTGCGCGAGGAAGTAGGCAACGATGCCTGCCGGATCTTCTATTTGATGCGCAGCAACGATCAGTCGCTGGACTTTGATCTCGAGCTTGCAAAGTCGAAGACCAATGAAAACCCTGTGTTTTACATTCAGTATGCCCACGCTCGTGTGGCCAGCGTCATGAAAGAACTCGCCGGACGCGGCTTTGCCTATAACGCCGTGCAAGCACGGGAGATCATGCTTGCGCAGGGCGCCACGCTGCTCGCAGGCACGCAGGCCGAAGCCATGCTCTCGGCACTGTCGCGCTATCCCGAGGTCATTCGTCAGGCGGCAGCACAGCGCGCGCCGCATGCACTCGTGCACTATCTGCGCGAGCTCGCCACCACGCTGCACGCGTTCTACAACGCCGAGCGCATTCTGGTCGCCGACGATGCGCTGCGCAGCGCGCGCCTCTACGCGCTGCTCGCCGTACAGCAAGTGCTGCGCAACGGTCTCGCCATCCTCGGCGCTTCGGCGCCGGAGTCGATGTGAGTACGACGCCGATCGGTCGCGACTTCAAACGCGCCGGCAAGCGCGGCGGTACCGAGTTCCATTTCAATCGCCAATTCTTTGCAGGGCTGGGCCTCGGGCTCTTGGTGGCTGCCGGCATTTTTGTTTGGCAGCAGCAGGAAATGCGTCAGGCTGCCGATGCCGCCGAACCCTCGCAGCCCAAACCGCGGGCCGTCCGTCGCGAATCTGCAGCCGGCGAAGTCGAAGAGCCGCCGCCGAAATACGGCTTCTACGACATGCTGCCGCGCAGCGAAGTTGTTGTCCCCGAAGTCGATCCGAAAGCACCCGCGCCCAATCTGCCGAGCACGCCCATCGAGCGACCCGGCGTGTATGTGTTGCAACCCGGTGTATTCAAAAATCTGCAAGAGGCCGAACAACTGCAGGCCAAGCTGCTGCGTCTTGGCGTACGCTCCGTCGTGCAGCGCGTGGCCATCGACAACGACGTCTTTCATCGTCTGCGTGTCGGCCCGATCAATGATTTGACCGAGCTCAACCGTTATCGCGCCAGCTTGCAGCGCGCCGATATCGACGTGGTGGTGATCCGCGTCGGCGACTAAGCGTCGCCGTCGTCGGCAACGCTGCGAAAGTCCACGCCCAGCGCGCGCAACTTCCGATAGAGGTGAGTGCGCTCCATGCCCACTCGCTTGGCGAGCTGCCCCACCTTGCCGTGACACAGCAACAACTGCTGCTGCAAGTACGCCCGCTCGAAATGCTCGCGCGCTTCGCGCAGGCCGAGCGCGAGCAGATCTTGTTTGACCAGCGTCTCGCCGGGTGGCGCAGCCTGCGCGAGTTCCTGCTCGATTTCTTCGAGCGTGATTTCCTCGCCCCCGGCCTGCGTCAGCAGGCGCCGCACCATCGAGCGCAATTCCTGCACGTTGCCGGGCCATGGGTAGTTGCGCAGGCGATTTTGCGCCGCCACGCCGAAGCGACGAAACTTGAGACCCTCGGCATCGACCAGTCGATCGACGTAGTGGCGAAGCAAATCGGGTACGTCTTCCGCATATTCCCGCAGCGGCGGCACGCGGACGACAACGACATTCAGATGCGCCAAGAGATCGCGCCGAACTCCATTGCCCGTGCCAAGTTCGATGTCCGGTTGAGCCGAGGACACGAGCCGCGCACGCAGGGGTCGTGCCTTGGTCTCGCCAAGCCGCATGTAGCTGCCGCTCTCGAGCACGCCCTGCAGACAGCGCTGGGCCGCTGCGGGCAGATCGCTTAATTCATTGATGAACAGCGTGCCGTCGGCCGCTTGCTCGAGGAGCCCTGCCGCCGCGGCATCGCCGGCGCGACCGAACAAAACCGATTCGGCATCGGATTCGCGCAGCGCGCTCGCCACCAGTACCACAAAAGGCTTGGCGGCGCGTGGGCTGTGGTCGTGCAGAAAGCGCGCAAAGGCCTCGCGGCCCGAGCCGTGCTCGCCCTGCAGCAACACCGCACTGTTGCCCGCCGCGACGCGCGTGAGCTCGTTGCGCAACTGCTGCATCTGCCGGCTTTTGCCAACGGGTATTACCGTGCCGGCGGCGAGCAAGCGGCCCGCAACGCGGCGACTGCGCGCGCCTTCGAGACCCCGCTCGACGGTGCGCAACAACTTGGCGATCGAGAGTGGCTTCTCGACAAAGTCGACTGCGCCGAGACGCGTTGCCTCGACCGCGGTTTCGACCGTACCGTGCCCCGACATCATCACGACCGGGCAACCGTCGGCTGTCGTTGCCGACCACTCGCGCAGCAAAGTGATGCCATCGACATCGGGCATCCAGATGTCAAGCAGGATCAGATCGGGCTGCTGCCGTTGGCGCAGGGTACGCGCCTCGGCGCCATTGCCTGCGACCTCGACCTCATAGCCTTCTTCGCTGAGGATTTCTTTGACGAGGCCGCGGATGTCCGCCTCATCGTCAACCACCAGAATGCGTGCAGCACTCATGCCCGCTCCCTCCTCGACTCCGGTCGTGCGGCCCGCGCCGCCAACGACCTCGACCGATCATGCAATGGCAACATAACACGGACCAGGGCTCCGCCCTCACGCCGATTCTCGGCCTCGATCCGCCCGCCGTGGTCATCGATGATCTTCTTGACGATGGCGAGGCCCAGTCCTGTACCACGCGGTTTCGTGGTCACATAGGGATCGAAAATACGCCCGATCAGCTCGCTCTGGAACCCCGGACCGGTATCGGTCACGGTCAGTTCGACAGCCGGCTGCCCCTCGGACTCGCGCAGCGCCGTCTGCAACTCGATTCGGGCGGGGCGCGTACCTTCGAGTGCCTCGAAGGCGTTGGTCAGCAGATTGTTCAGCACCTGCCGCACTCGCGAGCGATCCGCCTCGACGGCTCCCAACGCGGGATCGAGGTGGGTGACGATCTCGATGCCGGCCTCCTGGGCGCGATACAGATCGGTGACCTCGACGACCAGGCGATTGAAATCGAAGGCGCCCAATTGCAGCGCGGGTACTCGCGCGTATTCGCTGAAATCGTTGACCATCTGCTTCATCGACTCGACCTGCTGCACGATGGTGTGGGTCGAGCGGTCGACCATGTCGGCGTCCTGACCGGTAAGCCCCGGCAGCAACCTGCGCCGCATGCGCTCGGCAGAGAGCTGGATGGGCGTCAAAGGATTCTTGATTTCATGCGCTAGGCGACGCGCAACCTCGCCCCAGGCGGCATCGCGCTGGGCCTGCAGCAAGTGCGTGACGTCATCGAACACGATCACGAATTGCTCCGGATCACCGGCTGCCTGCGGCAACGGCACGCAGGCGCAGACCAGCACCCGCGAGCCGGTCTTGCCCTGAGCCCCGCGCAACTCGATCTGCTCGCGCCAATCGTCGCGATCTGCCGCAAAGCGCATCTTCAATTCATTGACGAAGGCCGCAAGCACGTTGCCCTCGGCGGCCGCGGCGACCTCATCAAGCGAGCGCCCTGCCGCATCGGCGAGATTGACGCCGAGAATGCTGCTCGCAGATTCATTGACGCGCTGCACGATGAGCTCGCGGTTGACAGTGATGACGCCCGCAGAAAGACGCGCCAGAATGATCTCGAGTCGCTCGCGCTCGCGCTCGACGGCGAGCCGGCTGCGCTCGGTTTCTTCGCGCGCACGCCGCAAGCGCTTGGTCATGTCATTGAACGACTGCACCAGAAAACCCATCTCGTCGTGCGAGGTCAGCGGCACGCGGGTGCCGAAGTCTCCCTTGGCCACGGCGCGCGTACCGGCCATCAGATCTTGCACGGGCTTGAACAACACCTCGGCCGAGTAGATCGCACCGTAAATCGCGCCAAGCAAAGTGACGAGCAACACCATGGTGAGCGTGAGCCGGAAGCTGTATTTGAGCGGCTCGCGCAGCTCCGCAAGATCGCCGTACTGCGAATACGAGCGCTGCACGGCGTCGGTCAGCTCGGCGAGCTGTCGCGGCAACTCATAGATGGCCACTACATAGCGTGCATCACCGGTCGCGAGCGGTGCACCCGGCAGAGGCGCAGCGGTACGGATCAAATATTGGGAATCGCCCACGGGCTCCAGACTGACGTAGGACGCGCCACTGCTGACCCGCCGAACCAGATCGGCGGGCGGACGGGCGGGCAAAGAATCGGATACGCCGCGAGTTGCCGCACCGATCACGCGCGCGTGCTCGCCATACAACACGATCTCGCTGGCCCCGGAGCTGCGCAGCTCTTCTTCGAGAGCGAAGAAAACACCGGTCGAGCCCTGTGCCGCGAGCGTTGCCGCAAAACGCTGCGTGCGCTCGTCGTGCTCACGCATGCGCAGATCGAGTGCAGAGCGCGACAGTACCACGGCATCGTTCAGACCCTGCTTGATCTCGACCCGAAACCAGCTATCGATGCCACGATTCAAAAACTCGAGCGAGAACACATAGACCGTGAGCAGCGGCAAAGCGACGAGCGCGCCAAACACCAGCACTGTTCGCGAGGTCAGCCGCGAGCCGGGGACTCCGCTGCGGTACGCATTGACGAGCTGCGTGATCTTGCGCGCCAACAGTACGATGATGACCGCGACCGCGACTGCGCTCGCCAATAATATCCAAGGCTGCAATCGACCGAACTGCGTGGAATTTTGCGAGGAAATGAACAGCGCAAACAGCGCGCCGAGCACGACCGCGATCCAGATCGCGGTCAGAATGGTGGTACGCCGATTTTTCAGCGTGGCAGCGACCATGAATACCACTCGCTCTCGCGCTGCCAGTCATCAGACCAGAACATGAGTGCGCGCAGCGCGTCGGTGAGTCGGCCGCGACGCACGCTCGCGCGCACGCTGACCACGTAGTCGCCGGGCTCAGCGAGTTGCGAAGCGACGAGTATCGGCCAGCTGTCGACGCTGCCGAGATCACCAAGGGCCTCTTCGAGTGTCGCGTAAGATTTTTGTTCGCCTTCGACGAGCGGATCACGCACCACATAGCGCTCGCTCACCGAGTGATAGCTGAGTTCACGCTCGAGACGCAGCGCGACAATGGTGGCATCAGTCCAAAAGCGCCGCTCGCGCGTCACTTCAACGTCAACGTCATAAGACAGCGCACCACCATCGCGCAGCGCGGCGACGGTTTCTTCGTTGGCGGGGTAACGAGTGCGCACATGCAACTGGTACACACCGCCAACCACGTTGACGAAAGCCGACTGGATTTCGAGAGCGCCCTCGAGCGGATCGGCATAGGCGGGCGTCGCCTGCCAAGGCAACACGGCGATCACCCACAGGCAGACCGCGGCCAGCAAGCCCATGCGCGGACATCGGATCTGTCGATGGTAGATGCTCATGCGCCTTCAGCCCGACCGAGGCAAGCATAATAGAAGCCGTCGGTAGATGCCGATCCAGCCCCGGGTAGCAACTGTACGCCGATTTTTTGACGAACGGCGCCTGTCGGCAGGGCGAGCCCCGACGGCCAGGGCAGCACTCGGGCCGAGGGCGTCGCCTCAAGGAAATCGCCAAGCATTCGTTCGTTTTCGGCCGGCAAAATCGAGCAGGTCGAGTACACGAGTCGACCACCCGGAGCGAGCCGTGCGAAGCAGCGCTCGAGAATGCGCCGCTGCAGTCTTGCGAATCCCGCGATATCTTCGGCGCGGCGCAGCAATTTGATGTCGGGGTGACGGCGAATCACGCCCGTTGCCGAGCACGGTGCATCGACAAGAATGCGGTCGAACAAAGCCTCATCGGCGAGCGCATCGCTCTGCGTCAGATCGACGAGTCGCGTGCGCGCCGACTGGGGCTTGGCGCCGATCCGCGAAAAGGTCGCGGTCACGAGTGCAAGCCTTGCCGAGTCATCATCGACAGCCAAAAGGTCGATCTTGGACTGACGCTGCAAAATATGGGCGCTCTTTCCGCCCGGCGCTGCACAAGCGTCGAGCACGCGATCACCGGCACGCGCGTCGAGCAGCAGCGCTGCCAGCTGCGCGCCGGCATCTTGCACCGAGACCCAACCCTCCGCGAAACCGGGCAGCGCCGTCACCGGCGCCGAGTGCCGCAGCAGCACCGCCTCCGGGAAATCTTTGACGATCTCGGCCTCGCGACCCGACGCTGCCAGCTCGGCAAGATACTGCTCACGCGCAGCGGCCGAGGCCACGCGCAAGGTCATCGGCGGATGTTCATTGCTTGCCCGCAAAATAGCCTCGCAATGCTCGGGCCACGCGGCCTCGAGCTCTCGCGCCAACCACGCCGGGTAGGCATGGCGCGCCGCGAGATCGCTATCGACTGCCGCGAGCAACTCCGCTCGCTCGCGCACGAACCGGCGCAGCACGGCGTTGACGAAACCGGTTGCGCGCGGCAGCCCAAGCGCGCGCGCCGCATCGACGGCCAAATGCACGCACACCTCCGGTGCCGCGCGCGAGTACTCCACCTGATGCGCAGCGGCGATCAACAAGCCGCGCAGCAAGGGCGGCATGTCGGCGGGAGGTCGGTCGACAAGTTTGGCGAGTGCGGGCGCGAGACGTAGATACCAGCGCAGGGTGCCTAGCGCGATCGCCCGCACCGCCGCGCGATCGCCGCGCTCGTCAGCGGACTGCAGTGCCACGTCAGCCGAGCGGCCCTCATGCGCCACTGCGCTCACGGCGATGACCGCCGCGGCCAGCGTCGCAGCTCCCGGCGCGAGGCCACTGCCCGGCGTCTGGTCCGTGCCCGGTTGCAAATCGATCGCCGCTTCGTTCACTCGAATACCTCGCCCGTGGCTCGCAGCCCGTTGGCAAATTCACGCGCAGTCATGCTGCGTCGACCCGCTCGCTGCAGTTCAGCGATACCCAGAAAATCTTTGCCGCAGGCCACGAGCAAAAGATCATCGCGTAGTCCGAGGATCGTGCCTGCTGCCGCAGTCTCGGCGTAGGGGCCCGATTCCCCCTGCGCGATCACGTGGGCGCGATGGATCCGCAGCTGCTCGCCGTGGAAGCGGGTCTCGGCGATCGGCCAAGGCCGAAAAGCAAGGACGCGCCGCTCGATGGCCAGCGCCGACTCGCGCCAATCGATGCGCGCCTCGGCCTTGTCGATCTTCGATGCATAGCTCACGCCCAAGGCAGGCTGTGGTTGTGGCACGACCGTGCCGGCCTCGAGTCCATCGAGCACTTCCAGCAAGGCGGGTGCGCCCAGCGCGGCCAGCGCCGCGAGCAAACTCTGCGTATCGTCTGTCAAAGAAATCGGCAACTCGCGCTGCAGCAATATGGGGCCAGTATCGAGCCCGACATCCATCTGCATGAGGGTGACGCCGGTGACAGTATCGCCCGCCAAAATCGCGCGCTGCACCGGCGCGGCACCACGCCATCGCGGCAATAACGAGGCGTGAATATTGACGCAACCCAGCCGGGGCACGGCGAGCGCCTCGGGCGGCAAAATCAGCCCATAGGCAACCACCACCAGCACGTCGGGCTGCCACGACACGAGCGCTGCGCGACCCTCTGCGCTGCGCAAGGTCGAGGGTTGCGCCACGGTCAACCCATGCGCAAGCGCGAATTCTTTGACGGCGCTGGCTGCAAGCTGGCGGCCGCGACCTGCGGGCCGGTCGGGCTGGGTGAGCACGCCGACGAGTTGGTGCCGCGACGACTGCAGCGCAGCAAGCGGCGGCACCGCGAACTCCGGTGTCCCGGCGAAAGCAATGCGCACGATTCAGCGGCTCGCTACCGCGCCCGCGGGCACCTTCGAAACGCGTTCACGACGGTCTTTCTCGAGCTTGCGACGAATGCGATCGCGCTTGAGCATCGACAGATAATCGACGAACAGCTTGCCATCGAGATGATCCATCTCGTGCTGCAGACACACCGCACGAATGCCGTCGAGCTCGCACTCGAACTCCTTGCCCTCGCGGTCGCGGGCGCGGACGCGCACGCGTTGGGCTCGCTCGACTTCGTCAAAGATTCCGGGTACCGACAGGCAGCCTTCTTCCATCACGCCGACTTCCTCACGGGCGAGGATTTCCGGGTTAATGAAAACCAAGGGCTCGCTGTGATCGCCGCTGCAGTCCATGACAATGAGCTGTCGATGGACATCGACCTGCGAGGCGGCAAGCCCGATGCCGGGTGCCGCGTACATGGTCTCGAACATGTCATCGATGAGGCGCGACAGCGCGGCATCGAACTCGGTGACCGGAACGGCGCGGGTACGCAGCCGGGGGTCAGGAAACTCGAGGATCTCTAGCAACGCCATGGGGCAGTTCCTCTACGCGCAAGGTAGTTCGTGGACCAGCAGTATATCAGCCGGGTTCCGCGACTTATTCCGCGTGGCTGCGCGCAGGCTCGGGATTAGGCTTGCCCGCCCATGGCCAGTCTCGAATACAGCATTTTCGCCCGCATCCCGAAACTCGACGCCGCCACCCTGTGCCGCGTGGGTCGGCAGCTCGGCTCGCCGCTCGAACTGATCCGCCTCGCGCGGCAAGCGCCGACCGCGCTCGCATTGGCGGATGTACCGCTCGCAAGCTCACCACTAGAGGCTCTCGGTCTGCCCTACAGCACCCTTCAGGCGTTACGCAGCTTCGATCAGGCACAGCACCACAGCGACCTCGAAATCCTGCAGCGGCAGCAGATCGCGGTCATCGGTGCCGACGAAGCAGACTATCCGCCCCAACTACGCGAAATCCCCGGGGCACCCGCGGTGTTGTTTCTGCTCGGCAACCGCGAAGTGCTGCGCGAGCCGCAGTTGGCCATGGTCGGCAGCCGCCACCCGACCGCCAACGGCGCCCGCACTGCGCGCGACCTCGCATTTCATTTCGCGAGCCATGGCCTCGTGATCACGAGCGGGCTGGCTGTCGGCATCGACGCGGCCAGCCACGGCGGTGCCCTCGCCGCGGAGGGC
Organism: Gammaproteobacteria bacterium; assembly: GCA_046091005.1. Lineage (GTDB taxonomy): Bacteria > Pseudomonadota > Gammaproteobacteria > Steroidobacterales > Steroidobacteraceae > UBA964. The sequence goes on from JBJTAV010000189.1 coordinate 23,813, forward strand.
ATCACCATCGCAGTCTGTGCCACCGGACTCGACCGTCTCTACCCCGAAACCCACGTCGAGCTTGCCGAGCGCATCAAAGAGCGCGGGGCGCTGCTCAGCGAGTTCCCGCCCGGTACCGCGCCGATCGCCCGCCACTTCGTGCAACGAAATCGCCTCATCAGCGGCCTTTCCTTGGGAGTTTTGGTCGTCGAGGCAGCGGCTCGCAGCGGTTCCCTGACCACGGCCAGACACGCCGGCGAGCAGGGCCGCGAAGTGTTCGCGGTCCCCGGATCCATCCACAGTCCGCAGTCGCGTGGCTGCCACCAGCTGCTGCGGCAAGGCGCAGTACTCGTGGAAAATGCTGATGACGTCCTCTGCGAGATCAGAAATCCTCATTTAAATCAATCATTTAAGAATAGCGCGATTGTGCCCCAACCCCCCGACGAGCAGACCGGGCGGTTGGACAACCCCGCCGAAATCCTGTTAGATGCGCTCGGCTTCGAGTCCACGAGCCTCGATGCGCTCGTCGCGAGCACCGGCCTCTCCAGCACATCTGTAGCGTCCCTGCTCCTCGTCCTTGAACAAGACGGACGCGTTGCATCGGACTCCGCCGGCCGCTACTACCGCATCCCGAATCTCATCGAATGACCCAAACGACCGACAACGGCAGCGTCCTCGACATCCTCATATATGTCTTCGACCGCTACATGCTGGCTGACGCCCCGGATGTTCCGGAGCGTGATGCACTGGCCTCGGACCTGACCGAGGCCGGCTTCCCCGGCGAGAGCGTCGAGCGTGCCCTCGACTGGCTTGCCGACCTTGCCGGCGAGCGCGATCGGCCTTCACTTACCGAGCCCGGTGGCCGCGCCATGCGCGTCTTCACCGACGGTGAACTCGCCCATCTGCCCGTGGACTGCCGCGGCTACCTGCTCGAGCTCGAGCGCACCGGCATTCTTTCGGCACAGCAACGCGAGATCGTCATCGAGCGCTTGCTCGCCCTCGACTCCACCGAACTAGACGTCGACCAACTGAAGTGGGTGTGCCTGATGGTGCTCTCCAGTCAGCCTGGCGAAGAACTCGCTTGTTCGCGCATGGAGAACCTCGTTTTCGACCTGCCGCCGGAACGGCCGCATTGAGCCTTCGCGGCAGGGACGTCATCCATGGCTGAAAATCTGGTCATCGTCGAATCGCCGGCGAAGGCAAAAACCATCAAAAAATATCTCGGCAACAAGTTCGAGGTGCTCGCCTCCTATGGCCACGTGCGCGATCTCGTGCCCAAGGAAGGCGCGGTCGATCCGGCCAAGCGCTTCGCGATGAAGTACGAAATCATTGATCGCAACGAGCGCCATGTTGACGCCATCTCGCGCGCGCTGCGCAAGGCGAAAGCGCTTTACCTCGCAACCGACCCCGACCGCGAAGGCGAGGCGATCTCCTGGCACCTGCGCGAATTGCTGCGCGATCGCGGCGATCTCGATGGCAAAGACGTGCATCGCGTCGAATTCTTTGAAATCACGCGTAATGCAGTGCGTCAGGCGATCGAAAATCCGCGCGACCTGTCGCTCGATCTCGTGAATGCGCAGCAGGCACGACGCGCGCTCGACTATCTCGTCGGCTTCAATCTCTCGCCGCTGCTCTGGAAAAAAGTGCGCCGCGGCCTCTCTGCCGGTCGCGTACAAAGCCCGGCTTTGCGCATGATCTGCGAACGTGAAGCCGAGATTCAGGCCTTCGTGCCGCGCGAGTACTGGACCCTCGATGCGCAGGGCGAACGCGAAACACAAACATTTCCGCTGAAGCTGGTCGAGTTCGGCGGTCGCAAGGTCGAGCAGTTCAGCTTCACCGATGCCACGCAGGCAAGAGAAGTCGAACGGGCGCTGTGCGTCGCAACCGGTGCCGGCATGCCGGCGGACCCTGCTGCTGGGCTCGCGCCGAACGGAAAGTTGCTCGTGCTCTCGGTCGATCGCAAGCAGCGCAATCGCAACCCGGCGCCGCCGTTCACCACCTCGACCCTGCAGCAAGAGGCCGCACGCAAGCTCGGGTTCTCGGCGCAGCGCACCATGCGACTCGCGCAGCAACTCTACGAAGGCGTCGACTACGGCGAAGGCGCTGTAGGTCTCATCACCTACATGCGCACCGATGCCGTCAACCTCGCCAACGAGGCGCTCGTCGAGATTCGCGAGGTCATCGGCCGGATCTATGGCGCCGAATCGCTGCCCGAGTCACCGCGCTACTACAAAAACAAGTCGCGCAATGCTCAGGAAGCGCACGAAGCGATCCGCCCCACCTCCGCTGCGGTGCTGCCGCAATTACTCGAGGGCCGGATCGACAACGATCTGCATCGGCTTTATTCACTGATCTGGAAGCGCGCTGTCGCCTGTCAAATGACGCACGCGGTCTTCGACACCGTCGCCATCGACATGCTCGCCGGGCGCGATGGCCCGCAGCGGCATCTCTTGCGCGCAAATGGTTCGACCCTGCTCAAGCCCGGCTTCATCGCCGTTTATATCGAGGGGCAGGACGACAGTAGTGACGACGAAGACGATCGCATCCTGCCAGCGATGAACGAAGGCGATGAAGTGCAACTGGTTGCCCTGCGCGGCACGCAGCATTTTACCGAGCCGCCGCCGCGGTACTCGGAAGCCTCGCTCGTCAAGGCGCTGGAAGAACACGGTATCGGTCGACCCTCGACCTATGCTTCGATCATCTCCACGCTCAAAGATCGCGAGTACGTCGATATGGATGGCCGTCGGTTCATCCCGACCGATATCGGCAAGATCGTCAACAATTTCTTGAGTGCCAATTTCGGTGAGTACGTCGATTACGGCTTCACCGCCACCATGGAAGACGAGCTCGATGCGGTGTCGCGGGGTGAAGAACCGTGGACCGAACCCCTGCAAAAGTTTTGGCAACCGTTCATCGATCGCGTGGGTTACATCGAAAAGAATGTGTCTCGCGACGAGGCCGCGCAGGCGCGCGAACTCGGTACCGATCCCGAGAGCGGCAAACCCATCTCGGTGCGCATGGGGCGCTTCGGTCCTTTCGTGCAGATCGGCACCCGCGACGATGCGGACAAGCCACGCTTTGCCGGGCTGCGGCCTGGTCAAAGCATGGATCGCATCACGCTGCCCGAGGCACTGCAGCTCTTTCAGTTGCCGCGCAAGCTTGGCACCAATGCCGATGGCGAAGCGCTCGAGGCGAACATCGGTCGCTTCGGCCCGTACATCAAATTCGGCAGCAAGTACGCCTCGCTCAAGGCCGAAGATGACCCGTACACCATCACGTTCGAGCGCGCCTGCGACGTGGTCGCCGCCAAGAAAATCGCTGATGCCAACCGCATCATTCAGGATTTCGGCATCGATGACATTCAGGTGCTCAATGGCCGCTACGGCCCCTACATCACGGACAAGCAACGCAACGCCCGCATCCCCAAAGAACGCGACCCCAAGACGCTGACACTGGAGGAATGCCGCGCGCTGCTCGAAGCCGCACCGCAACGTCCGGGCCGCGGACGGTTCGGCAAGGCCAAGGATGCCGCGGCGAAAGGCTCTGCAGCCAAAGGCAAGACAGCGAAAGCAAAAGCCGCACCGAAAAAGAAAGCAGCAAAGAAATCGTCGCCGGACAAGGCCGAGGGCTGATTCCGGCCGGTGAAATACCGACACGCATTCCATGCAGGCAACTTTGCCGACGTGCACAAGCACGTCACGCTGCTCGCGCTGCTGCGCTTGCTGACCCGCAAGGACAAGGGCCTGCTGCTGCTTGATACCCACGCGGGACGTGGTCTCTACGATCTGACGAGCTTCGAAGCCCGCAAAGCGGGCGAGGCTGCGGGCGGCATCGAACGCGTGCTCGCCAAGCGCGACGCCATCAAGGCAGCTGCAATCCTGGATTATCTCGATCTCGTCCGGGCCAGTCGCAAATCTCTCGAGGCGAAACGCGGTCGCGATGCGCGCGAAACCTATCCGGGCTCGCCGTTGCTGGCCCTAGGTGCGCTGCGCGCACACGATCGCGTGGTGCTGATCGAGGCGCAGCCCGAAGAACACTCGGCGTTGCGCGAAGCAACGCGGCAGGCTGAAAGCGGGTCGACCGAACATGTCAGCATGCTGACAATCGAGTGTGCGGACGGTTTCGAGCGCCTCGCTGCCTGGTTGCCGCCCATCGAACGGCGAGCATTGGTGTTGATCGACCCGCCCTACGAAGACAGCGCGGGCGACTTTCGAGCCGTCGAACGCGCGGCAAAGGAATGCCTGCGTCGTCTCGCCAACGCCGTAATCGCGATCTGGTACCCCATCAAACACGGCAAAGATACGGACGCGTGGCGGCAAAAGCTGATCGCAAGCCTGCCACCCCAGGCGGGCGGCGCGCCGACACCGACTGCAACGCTCGAGCTTTGGATCCACCCGCTCGATAACCGTGTCGGTCTCAATGGTTCCGGCATGCTGGTGATCAACCCGCCCTATCAGTTCGCCGAACAGGCCGCGGCCTGGCTGCCGGTGCTGCACGCGCTGCTCGATGAGAGCGCAAGCGGCGGCAGCGCGCTGCGCTAACATCCGGACCATGCAGAGTTCAGTGGATCGATCCGTGGATCGATACGGCGTGGTCGGGCATCCGGTTGCGCATAGCCGCTCGCCGATGATCCATGCGATGTTTGCGGCAGCGACCGCTCAAAAATTGGTCTATGACCGATACGATGTGGCGCCCGATGACTTCGCTGCCAAGGTCGGAGCTTTTTTCGCAGGTGGCGGACGCGGCCTCAACGTGACCGTGCCGCACAAAGAAACCGCTGCGCGATTCGCCGATGAGCTGACGCCGCGGGCGCAGCTCGCTGCTGCGGTCAATACGCTGGCCCGACTCGATGATGGGCGAATTTTGGGTGACAACACCGACGGCGCAGGCCTGATGGCGGATCTACGTCGACTCAGCTGCCAGATCACGGGCAAGCGGGTACTGATTCTCGGCGCGGGCGGAGCGACGCGCGGCATCCTGAGTCCGCTGCGCGAACAACAACCGGCCGAGCTCCTTGTCGCCAATCGTACGGCCGAACGCGCCCGCGAACTCGCGGGCGACTCTGGCTGCACCTATGAAACGCTCGCAGGGCACAGAGACTTGCCGTTTGATGTGGTGATTCACGCGACCTCGCTGGGCCTCGAGGGCAAGGTGCCGGAAGTCACGACCAAGATCATCGGACCGCGGACCTTTGCCTATGACTTGGGTTACGGCAAACCGGACACACCGTTCACGCGTTGGGCAAACGAGCACGGCGCCGGCCAGGTGGCGCAAGGAGTCGGCATGCTCGTGGAGCAGGCTGCAGAGTCGTTCCTGCTGTGGCGCGGCCTGCGGCCCGACACCGCAGCGGTACATCGCGCCGTCATCGCCTGACAAAAATTGATCGAAGCGAGAACTGTTTTGCGTCAAACTGAAATATCTGTTTTTTGGCGAGTCGCTTTCGCTATTTCTTTGGCGCTGCTCACGACAGACTTGAATGCTCAGTCGGCGGTCGTCATCAAGAATGTGACGCTGATCGACGGCACGGGTGGTGCGCCTGTCGCCGACACGACGGTTGTCGTCGAAAACGGCGTGTTCGTGCGCATTGCCACGGGAGAGACGGCGCGAACACTGCGGCCTCCGCGCCACGCCAAAATCATTGACGCGCACGGCAAATTCCTGATCCCCGGACTGATGGATATGCATATCCATCTGCTGGGCGGCGGCGCTTGGCGCGACTCGAGCGCGCAGTCCGACAAGCCGGTCGACCCCGACACCGGTCTGCGAACGCTGCAAGGCTATCTCTACTACGGCTTTACCAGTGTCTATGACGCGGGCAATAACCCGGACTTCATTCTCCAGCTTCGCGAGCGCGAACGACGAAACGAAATCATCTCGCCACGTATTTTTGCCACGGGGCAGTTACTGAGTTACCCCGGCAGCTGGAGCGTGGGGTATGCGGGCATCGGGGTGCGTGACTGGCCGGGCACCATCGGTGACCTTGACCTGCAAATCGCACGCAAACCCGATATCCAAAAAATCACCTATGAGGCCATGGGAGTCGGTCCCAATCCGCTGGTGAAGCAACTGCCGCGCGAACTCATGCGTCAGATGATCGAGTACCTGCAGGCACGCGGGGTACGTACCACGGCACATGTCTCGAACGAACGCATGGCGCGCGATGCGATCGAAGCAGGCATTGACACCCTTGCGCATGCGCCAGCAACCGGCGTCATTACTCAGGATTTCGCCGAACTCGTCGCGACCAAAAAAATCCCGATTCAGACCTCGCTCGCCGTATTCGATGAAATCCGGGCGCTCAAGGACGGCGTCGATTTTCTGCGCACGCCCGAATATCAGGCGGTGGTCGACCCTCGTGAACCCGCGGTACGCGAACAGGCGAGACAACGCTATCTCAAGCTCGGCTGGCCGGATTGGTTCGCGGCGATTTACCCGTACGCGCTGCGCAACGTGAAGCGCATCCACGATGCCGGCGGCGTGCTCGTGCTCGCCACCGATCGCACGCTCGCCCCCGCGGCGCTGCGCGAACTCGAACTCGTCGTCGAAAGCGGTATCCCGCCTCTTGCGGTGCTGCGAATCGCCAGCCTGAACGGTGCAACTTTCCTCGGCCGCGAGCGTGATCTCGGATCGATTGAAGTCGGCAAAATCGCCGACATGGTGCTGCTCGACGCCGACCCGAGCGTGGACATCCGCAACGTGCGCAAAGTCGCACGCGTCTGGAAAGGGGGTGTCGAAATTGATCGCGCCCGCCTTGATCTGCCGGTCAACGCACTACGTTAGATCAACCGCCCTCGTCCTGATCGCGATCGAAGATTCGGTACCGGCGCGCGTACCAGAGGAAGAGCGGGGTCTCCATCAGCAGAAAAGTGGCGAGCGTGAAGGCGAACCATTCGACCTCGCTGAACAACAGATCGAACTTCTGACCGGTGCCTGAATAACTCAAGCCCACCACCAACAGCGCGCAGCCGTTTGCGATCAGGTCGTTGATGGCGAGGCGGGTGTGGTCACTGCCGGCAAAACGCGGATAGACGATGAGGTAGGCACAGCCGAGGATTACGACGTTGACCAGCAGGACAAATTGTTCGGGGCTGTTCATGGAGGCGTCACATTCTACCGCGTACGCCTGCGGTATCCTCATCGACAACGCGGGCCCCCGGGGAAATAGCCATGAGCATTCGAATCGATCGTCGTCAGTTGTTGCAGGGCGCGATGTACGGGCTCGGCGCGATCGCTCTGCCGGGTGTCGCGCAAGTGATGCAGGCGCGCGGCTTCACTCATGGTGTGGCGAGTGGCGAACCCACAGCGGAATCGGTACTGCTCTGGACTCGCTTTGTCGCCGATCGTGACACGCGGCTGAGCGTCGAAGTGGCGCGTGATGTCATGTTCGGTCGCATTGTGGCGCGTGGCGAATGCACCGCAGAGCCCGCTCGCGATCACACGGCGCGTACAGTCATTGGGGGCCTCGAACCTGGACGCTGGTACTTCTATCGCTTCATCGCGCCCGATGGCTCGGTGAGCACAGCCGGGCGAACCCGCACGCTGCCGCAGGGCGACGTTCAAAGATTCGGACTCGGACTCTTCTCTTGCTCGAACATCGGCTTCGGTTGGTTCAACGCCTATGCTCACGCTTGCGAGCGTGCTGATCTCGACCTCGTCGTGCACGTGGGCGATTACCTTTATGAGTATGCGATTGGCACCTATCCCACTCTCAAAGAATTGATGCCGGGTCGACTTATTCAGCCATCACACGAAATTCTTTCGCTGCAAGATTATCGTCTGCGCCACGCGTGCTACCGCCTCGACCCCGACCTGCAACGACTGCACCAGTTCTATCCGATGATCGCGCAGTGGGACGACCACGAGTTGACCAACGATGCGTGGACCGGTGGCGCGGAAAACCATCAAAGTGCCACCGAGGGCGATTGGGAAACGCGCAAGGCCATCGCCGAACGCGTGTACAACGAGTGGATGCCGGTCTCGGGCGATCGCTGGCGCG
>JBJTAV010000190.1:0-6470 GCA_046091005.1 Gammaproteobacteria bacterium
CGCGGCGTATTGTCCGCCCCCCCGCGGTTTGCGGTTATCGCGCGACTCGAGCTCGGCGCGTTCGTCGAGTTTCGCCTCGAGCAATTCGGCCATGCGCCACCGCAGGCGCGAGCGAGCCGAGGGCGTGAGCTCGCGCCACGAGGGGTCAGTCAACGCCTTGCGCGCGGCCGCGACCGCGCGGTCGATATCAGCCTCTGCGCCAGCAGGAATCTTGCCGAGCACCTCACCGGTGGCTGGATTGAGGGTATCGAGGGTTTCGCCGGACGCTGCGCGCACCCACTCGCCCCCGATCAACATGCGCTGCGCGGCGCGCGCCAAAAAGGCTTGTGCCCCTTTGGTGTGCGGCTGCAAAGACGTGATCGCCAGGCTCATCGGCGTGATCTCCCGGCGCGAGGGGATCTTTTGGCTCGAAGCGGTTTCCCAGCGGTGACCGTCGAAGGAATATGTTTTTCGTGGTTGGCGAGGTACCAAGTGGCGATTTCTTCGCGGGTCGCCCACCACACCCCAGGCAGCGACTTGGCGTAGCGAATGAACTCGCGCAAGGCGCGGCCACGATAGGCGCGACCGCTCACGTGCGGGTGCAGGCCGACATTCATGATTCGACCCGATTGCGCGCCTTCCTTGTACAACACCGAAAGTTCTTCGATCAGGATGTCGCGAAACTCGCTGGTGGTGTGGTTGCGCCGCGTCAGGATGGTGAAATCATTGATCTCGTTCGTGTAGGGCGTGGAGACGATCGGACCATGCGGCGTCTGCAGCAAATAAGGCTGATCGTCGTTCATGAGGTCGCAATAGAACTGCAGTCCGTTCTCGGCAAGGATGTCTGCCGTATTCAGCGTGCCGCGCAACGATGATGACAACCACCCGCGCGCCTTGCGCCCCACCGCCTGTTCATACACTGCGAGCGTGCGCTCGATGACATCGCGCTCGCGCGCCGGATCCTTCGCAAAATCCGTCAACAATTCACCTTGCTCGTAGTTGTGCGCGAGGATCTCGCAGCCGCGCGCCAGCGCCGCATCAAGCATCGGTCGCCGACGCAGTGCGGTCACCGCATTGATGGTGCATGACGGCCGAACCCGCATCGCGTCGAACAAATCGAATAGACGGAACGCGCCAACGCGCTGGCCGTATTCGCGCCAGGTGTAATTCGGGAAGTCCGCGGTGTTACCCGGAAGCACGTCCGGCAGGATCGCCGGCCCGCCTGCGTAATACGGGCGATCGGTATCTTTGACGAGATCCCAAGTCTCGAGATTGAGCGTGATGATGAGCGCGACACGCTTGCGCCCTGGCCAGCGCAGCGGCAGTCGTTGAGAAATCGGCACGTAGTCGTAATGCACGGACACCCCCCCTTCGCGTGGATTATGGCCGTCTGCCCGCGCAACGAGCAGCACTCGATTCCGAGCAGCGGACACTCGACCGCTAAGTGGACAACGGGGTATCGCCTGAATACACTCCGGTTAAAAGACTCTAACTCGGGGGTATCGACATGGAGTCCACTCGTCCCATCCGCGCCTTGATTCGCGGACTCGACGCTTTGACTGTGCTCAATCTTCGCAACGGCGCCACGGTGTCCGAGGTCGCCTCGGAAATTCGCCTGCCGCGCACCACTACCTACCGCATCCTCGAAACCCTAAGCCACGCCGGCTTCGTGTATCGCGATGCGGCGGATGATCGTTACCGTCTCACCATCATGGTGCGCGGCCTCTCCGACGGCTACGACGATGAAGCCTGGATTACGCAGATCGCGCGGCCCTATATCCACGAACTCGGCAAGGACATTGTCTGGCCCGTGGCGATCGCCTCGCTCTCCGGCACTTCGATGATGGTGCGCGAGTCGACCGATCACCGTAGCCCACTCGCGGTCGAGCGCTACTCGGCCGGCTTTCGTGTGCCGTTGCTCACCTCTTCCTCAGGTCGGGTTTATCTCGCCTTCTCGCCGCCCACGCAACGCGAGTCGCTGCTCGATATTCTGGGGCGCTCCAATCGCGACAGCGATGTGCTCGCCAAAAATCGACCAGAGCTCATGAAGATGCTCAACGATGTGCGCATGCAGGGCTATGCCTCGGCAGTGCGACCGCGGCGCGTCTCCGATGAAATCAGCATGGCGGTGCCGATCATGGTCGATGATCGCGTGCTCGCCGCGGTGACCATTCGCTTCAGCGGCACGGCCGTACCGCTCAAGCTTGCGGTAGAGCGCTTCCTGCCGAAATTGCGCGACACCGCTCAAAAAATTCGTCAGACCTTTGCCGACCAGCAGCGCGACCCGCCCCACCAGCAGTCGCCGCGTGCGGTCGCCAACGGTCGCTGATCGGGGACCTTGAAATGAACGCTGAAATGCAGAGCCACTCGTCGCTGCTCGACCGGCTGCAGGCCTTGCTGGGACGCGACCACGTACTGACCGACGCCACCGAGCGCAGCTTCTACTCGACCGACATCTACCGCGAAGGTGCCCTGCCTGTCGCTGTCGTTCGCCCGGCGAGCACAGCCGATGTGGCGCAGGTCGTGCAGCTGGCTGTAGCCGAGGGTGTCGCTGTCGTACCGCGCGGCGGCGGTGCTTCCTACACCGACGGCTACACGCCGACCGAGGCAGGCTCGATCAGCATCGACACCTCGCGCATGAATCGCATCCTCGAAATCAACGAGCGCGACATGTACTGCGTGGTGCAAGTCGGGGTGACTTGGGCAGCGCTCAACGAGGCACTGGCCGCCAAAGGTCTGCGCACGCCTTTCTTTGGTCCATTCTCGGGACTCGCGGCCACCGTCGGCGGCTCGCTGTCGCAAAACAGCGTGACCTGGGGCACCGGCGTGTTCGGCGTCTCCGGCGAAAGCACGCTCGGCGTCGAAGTCGTGCTCGGCAGCGGCGAGATCATTAAGACCGGCTCTTGGGGTGCTGCGAATTCAGTGCCCTTCTTGCGCTCCTACGGCCCCGACCTCACGGGCCTTTTCATGGGTGACTGCGGTGCGCTCGGCGTGAAGACGACCGTCGCGCTGCGCTTGATGCCGCGTAACAGCCATGTGATGGGGTTATCCTTCGGCTTCAAAGATTTCGCCAGCATGTCGGCGGGGCTGGAAGCCGCTGCCAAACAGGGCCTCAATCTCACCAACTTCGGTCTCGACCCCGCGTTGCAGCAGGGACAACTCGGTAAAGCCGACGCGGCGACGGCCGTGCAGTCAGCGCTGGCGGTGTGGAAGACTTCGCGCGGCATCCTCGACGGCGCAACGCAATTGTTGAAGATGGCTTTCGCAGGGCGCAGCTTCCTGAAGGGTGCCGTGTTCTCGGCGCACTGGGTGGTTGATGGCATCGATGATGTCTCGTGCCGGGCGGCGGTCGCCAAACTGCGCGCGGCGCTGCAAGCGCACGGCGCCGAGGTGCCGGCCACAGTCCCGACCGTGGCGCAGGCCATGCCCTTCATGCCGCTCTACAACGTGCGCAGCCCGCTCGGTGAGCGCTGGGTGCCCGTACACGGCATCCTGCCCTTCTCGCGTGTAGCCGCCTTCCGTACCGAAATCTCGCAGTATTACGACGAGCACGCCGCCGACATGAAGCGCCTGAAAATTCGCTACGGCGCCATGTTCATGACGGTGGGCACCAACGGGTTTTTGTACGAGCCGGTGTTCTATTGGGAAGACGGCTACAACATCACGCAAGAGCGCCTGCTGCCCGAGGGCTATCAGTCCACCCTGCCGAAGTTTGCCGACAACCCCGAGGGTCGCGCCCTGGTCGACAAGATGAAGCATGGCATCGCCGATCTTTTTCAGCGCCACGGCGCGATCCACCTGCAGATCGGCAAGTTCTATCCCTACATGCGCGGCCGCGACCCGCATACCGCCAAGCTCATCCGCGAGCTCAAGCAGCTGGTCGACCCCAAGCGCCGCCTTAACCCCGGCGCTCTGGGCCTGTAGAATCGCGGCCCGGTCAAGATCAACAGCAGTCGCGCTGACTGCGGCCGGCTATCCCTAAGGAGCCTCACGGGCGATGAAACGTATTCTCGTATCGATCAAGCGAGTGGTGGATTACAACGTGCGCATTCGGGTCAAACCCGACGGCACCGGCGTGATCACGGATGGCGTCAAAATGAGCGTCAATCCGTTCGATGAAATCGCACTCGAAGAAGCGCTGCGTATCAAAGAAAAAGGCCTCGCCGAAGAGGTGGTCGCGGTGTCGATCGGTCCTGCCGACTGTCAGCAGCAGCTGCGCACGGCGCTCGCCATGGGCGCCGATCGCGCCGTGCATGTACAGACCGACGCCATCATCGAGCCGGGCACCGCGGCGCGCCTGATGCACAAACTCGCCGAGCGTGAGCAAGTGATGCTCGCCGTCCTCGGCAAGCAGGCGATCGACGATGATTGCAACCAGACGGGTCAGATGCTGGCCGCACTCTGGGGTCGTCCGCAGGCGACCTTCGCCTCGAAAGTCGAAATCAACGGCGACAAGGCGCTGGTCACACGCGAAGTCGACGCCGGGCTCGAAACGCTCGAGGTCGATCTGCCGGCGGTGATCACCGCGGACCTGCGCCTCAATGAGCCGCGCTACGTGAAGCTGCCCGACATCATGAAGGCCAAGAAAAAGCCCCTCGAGACCATCGAGCCCGCGGCACTCGGCGTCACGCCGGTCGAACGCCTGAAGGCCGTCAAGTTCGAGCCCCCTGCGCAGCGCAGCAAGGGTGTGATGGTCAAAGATGTGCAGGAACTCGTCACCGCCCTGCGTGGCAAGGGCCTCGTCTGAATTTACAAGGGATCATCTCCCAGGGATCTGATACACACATGAGCAAGATTCTGATCGTCGCCGAACATGCCGGCGGCAAACTGAACCCGGTCATCGCCAAGTGCGTGCATTGCGCCGCGGGCATCGCGGGCGCCGAAATCCACCTCGCGGTCTTTGCCGCCGATGCCGCCTCGGTCGCGGCACAGGCCGCACAGATTGCAGGCGTCGCCAAGGTCATCACCGTAACCCATGCTGATCACGCCAACCCGCTCGCCGCGACGGTCGCGCCGCAACTCGCCGAACTCGCACAGGGCTACACGCTCGTGTTCGGTCCCTCGACCACTTTCGGCAAAGATTTGATGCCGCGGGTCGCTGCGCTCCTCGATGCGCCACAGGCCTCCGACATCATGGCGGCTGAAAGCGCAACGCGCTTCAAGCGTCCGATCTACGCCGGCAACGCCATCATCACGGTTGAAGTCGAAGCCGGCACACGCGTGGTCGCAACCGTCCGCACGGCCTCTTTCGAAGCCGCAGGCGCTGCCGCAACGCCGGCACCCATCGAAGCGGCCACGCTCTCGGCCACGCTGCCGACGCACACACGTTTCGTCTCGGTCACCTCAGCACGCAGCGATCGCCCCGACCTGCAGACTGCAAAGAAAGTGGTCTCGGGTGGCCGCGCGCTCGCGAGCGCCGATAATTTCAAGATTCTCTACAGTCTGGCCGACAAAATGGGCGCGGCCGTGGGTGCCTCGCGCGCCGCAGTCGATGCCGGCTATGCAGCCAACGACATGCAGGTGGGTCAAACCGGCAAGATCATCGCACCCGACATCTACCTCGCCTTCGGGATCTCAGGCGCGATCCAGCATCTCACCGGCATCAAAGACGCACGTACCATCGTCGCCATCAACAAAGACCCTGAAGCGCCTATCTTTGAAGTGGCCGACTACGGGCTCGTGGGCGATCTCTTCCAGGTAGTACCGGAATTCGAGAAGCTGATCTCGAGCGGCAGCTGAAGACACAGCGCACGGGGCGGGCCTTCATCGCGCTGCTCGGGATCGCGAGTGCGCTCTCGGCATTCGGCATGGCGAGCGTCGTGCCTGCGCTGCCTCTGCTCGCCAACTCCTTGCAGGCGGATTACGCCGCCGTGCAGTTCGTGGTCTCGGCCTATCTTCTCGGACTCGGGCTGTTTCAGCCCATTCAGGGTTTGTTGAGTGATCGCTACGGGCGCCGGCCGGTACTGCTCGCGGGCTACAGCCTGTTTCTGCTGGCAAGTCTCGCGGCGAGTCTCGCGACCGAGATCAGCATGGTCATCGTGGCCCGCTTCTTTCAAGCAATGGGCGTGAGTGTGGCGACCGTGGTCACCCGCGCCATCGTTCGCGATTCCTTTGAACCGGGTCCCGCTGCCACCGCACTGTCGTTCATCACCGCGGTCATGGGCGTGGCGCCGGTTTTGGCCCCGCTCGTCGGTGGCCTCGCGAGCGAAGCGGCCGGATGGCGCGGAATTTTTTGGCTGCACGCGGCGGTCGCCGCCTGTGTGCTCGCCCTGCTCGCTTCGCAATTGCGCGAAACACGCCCAACCAATAGCGAGCCCATGAGCTTCGGCGAACTGCTGCGGGGCGCGCGGGTGTTGCTCGGTCAGCGTGGCTTCATGGGGCACTCGCTCACCTACAGCAGCGTGAGCGCGGGCGGTTTCATTTTCATCACCATCGGCGCCGCGCTCTATGAAAAGCTCTTCGCGTTATCGAGCAGCGAGTTCGGCGCACTG
>JBJTAV010000191.1:0-12027 GCA_046091005.1 Gammaproteobacteria bacterium
CGCGTCAGCACCAATGCGCTGCGCACCATCGAGAAGAACGGTCTCGACGCGGTGGTCACCGACCTTCGCGCCAAGGGCATGAAGATCTGAGACGGAGCACTGAGTCATGCGCGAAAAGGTCAAGTTGCTGTCGACTGCAGGAACCGGTCACTTCTACGTGGCGATGAAGAACAAGCGTCTGCATCCCGAGAAGATGGACGTGAAGAAATACGATCCGGTCGTGCGCAAGCACGTTGCCTACAAAGAAACCAAGATCAAGTAATCTCCAGCAAGCAAAGGCGCGGTGCGCGCTGCACGAACTGTGCCCCAACGAAAGGCCTGCCACCGTGCAGGCCTTTTCGTTTAACGTCGGTCGTCAATGCCCGAACTACCGGAAGTCGAGACCACCTGCCGCGGGATCGCGCCGCATGTCTGCGCGCGACGTGTCGAAGATTTTCTGTTGCATGAACCCCGGCTGCGCTGGCCGGTGCCGCGCGCCATCGTTCCGCAACTGCGCGGTGCCGTCATCACGAGCGTTCGGCGCCGGGCCAAATATCTGCTGCTCGACCTCGAGCGCGCCGACGCCGATTCGCGTGCGACGCTGATCCTGCACCTTGGCATGTCGGGCAATCTGCGAGTGCTGCCGCAGGCCACGCCCAGACTCAAGCACGATCACTTCGATCTGCTGCTCGATTCGGGTATGACGCTGCGCTTCAATGATCCGCGCCGCTTCGGTTCGCTGCATCTCGTCAGCGGCGACCCTGACGAGCATCCGCTGTTGGCGAAGCTCGGACCCGAGCCGCTCGATGATGCTTTCGATGCTGAATATCTTTGGCAGCTATCGCGTTCTCGTCGTGTTGCCGTCAAACCTTTTTTGATGAACGGACATGTAGTGGTCGGCGTCGGCAATATCTATGCGAGCGAAGCACTGTTTCGTGCGGGCGTACGCCCCGGTCGTCAGGCGAGACACCTCAAGCGTGACGAAATCGCGCGGCTCGTCGCAGCCATCAAGCAGGTGTTGGCGATGGCGATCAAAGTGGGTGGGACGACGCTGCGCGACTACGTAGGTGCCGACGGCACGCCCGGGTACTTCAGGCAAAAACTTTTCGTCTATGAGCGCACGGGCGAGCCCTGCCGCAGTTGCGGCGAACTCGTACGCCATCGCGTTCAAGCACAACGATCGACCTACTGGTGCCATGCATGCCAGCATTGACGCGCCGACAACTGCGCGCGCACTTTGCGAGCGTGGATCCCGTGATGGCAGCGCTCATCGAAGCAGCGGGACCCTACCGTTTGCGCGCTGTCGCCTGCCCCTCACCGTTCAAGCACCTGACGCAGGCCATCATTTCGCAGCAAATCAGCGGCCGCGCCGCAGCCGCTATCCTCGGCCGGTTCGTGGCGCTGTTCGGCATGAGCGCTGCAGCGGAGGAATTCCCTGCTCCTGAATCGATCTTGGCAGAACACGACTCGGCCCTGCGTGCAGCAGGGCTTTCCGCGAGCAAGCTTGCGGCGGTACGCGATCTCGCGACCAAAACTCTTGCGGGAGTGGTTCCGGATTCTGCTGTGCTTCAGCAGTTGCCTGATCAGCAAATCATTGAACGTCTGACCGTAGTGCGCGGCATCGGTGCCTGGACAGTGCAGATGATGCTGATGTTCCAGCTCGGCCGGGCGGATGTACTGCCGATCAATGATTACGGCGTGCGCAATGGTTTTCGCATCGCCTATCGGCGACGTGACTTGCCCACACCAGGTGAGCTGCAGCGTTACGGGGAGCGTTGGGCGCCTTATCGTTCGGCGGCGGCCTGGTATCTTTGGCGCGCCGTCGATCTGCAGAAAGCGGGCAACGAAAGCCTCAAGGCTTTGCCAGCTGCGCCTCGCGGTGCCGGCGCAAAGCGTCGGCCACGACCGGGTGCACGAACTCGCTGACATTGCCACCGAGTGCGGCGATTTCGCGCACCAACGTCGATGAGATGAAAGTGAACTGCTCCTGCGGCGTCATGAATACGGTCTCGATCGTCTGATCGAGATGGCGCGTCATGTTGGCGAGCTGGAACTCGAATTCGAAGTCGGACACTGCGCGCAAGCCGCGAATGATCACATTGAGATCGTTCTCTCGAGCGAAATCCACCGTCAGACCCGAGTAGCCCATCACCTCGACATTAGGCAGATCGCCAAGCACTGCGCGTGCAAGCTCGACGCGCTTCTCGAGCGGAAAGCGGGGTGCCTTGCTCGGATTGGCCGCGATCGCAATGACCACGCGATCAAAGATTCCGGCAGCACGACGCACGAGGTCGTGGTGACCGTTGGTGATCGGATCGAAAGTTCCCGGATAGACCGCGTTACGCGCCATGTGTCCCCCGTGTTGTCGGCTCCACCCGACGGAAAAGATGATAACCGACCTCGCCGGCCGTGCCTTCGCGCCAGAGCTGCCAGTTTGCAGGCAAGGCATCGAGGGCCGCGTCGACGGGGGCCTCGAGATAAACGAACGCCTGCGGCGCAAGCCAGCCATTGCGCTCGAGTCGCGCCGCAACCTCTGACCAGAGCCCAGCGGCAAATGGCGGATCGACAAAGACCAGGTCAAACGGGGCCTTGGGCGCGAGCTGCAGTGCCGAGAGCGCATCCGCTCGGCCAGTCTCGACTTGAGCCGGATCAGCGCGCCACTCGATCAGCAATTCGCGCAAGGCAGCCACGGCCCGCGCATCGGTATCGATGAAACGAACATGGGCGGCACCGCGCGACAAAGCTTCGAGGCCCAACGCGCCACTGCCCGCAAAGAGGTCGAGCACCTGCGCGCCGCGGATGACCGGCGCCAGCCAGTTGAACAGAGTCTCGCGCACACGATCGGGGGTCGGTCGAATGTCCGGACCCGCAGGAAATCGCAAGCGGCGACCGCGCCAGGTGCCGGCGATGATGCGCAACTCGCGTGTCGGGCGGCGGTTCGTGGCCATTTGCGGCGCAGGGTAGCCTAAAATCCGCCCCCGCATGGCGAGCGAATCAAAGCCCGGCTTTTTTCAGCGACTGAAGGATCGCCTTACCCGACCGGGTGGCGGGATCGGTTCGGGTCTCGCGCGTCTTTTTGGTGCGCGACGAATCGATGATTCGATTCTCGAAGAGCTCGAGACGCGGCTGCTTGCCGCGGATGTGGGCGTGCAGGTCACCGAAGAATTGCTCGAAGGTCTGCGCACGCGCGTGGCCCGGCAACAACTCAGTGATGTCGATGCCTTGCTTGCAGCCCTGCGCAGCGACATTACGGCGCTGCTCGCGCCGGTTGCCAAGCCGCTGGTCATCGATCGCAGTGCGAAGCCCTACACCATCCTCGTGGTCGGCGTGAATGGCTCGGGCAAGACCACGACCATCGGCAAGCTCGCGCATCGTTATCGCAGTGCAGGCTTCAAGGTAGTCCTCGCGGCAGGCGATACCTTTCGCGCGGCTGCCGTCGAACAGATCGGCATCTGGGCCGAGCGCACGGGTGCCGAACTCATCGCGCAACAGGCGGGTGCCGACCCGGCCGCCGTGGCGTTCGACGCCTTCGCAGCAGCCCGTAGTCGCGGTGCCGATATTTTGATCGCAGACACCGCAGGTCGTCTGCAAGCCCAGTCGCATCTGATGGAAGAACTGCGCAAGGTGCGCCGGGTACTCGGCAAGGCCGACCCTGCCGCACCCCATGAAGTGCTGCTGGTACTCGATGCCAATCAGGGTCAGAACGCACTCTCGCAGGCACTGCAATTCCATGAAGCCGTGGGAGTCACGGGACTCGTGCTCACCAAACTTGATGGCACCGCCAAGGGCGGCATCGTGCTCGCCATTGCGCGTCGCCTGAGTCTGCCGATCCGTTTCATCGGCATCGGCGAGGGCGCCGAAGATTTCGGCGAGTTCGACGCGGCAGCTTTTGCCGCAGCCTTGGTCGAAGGAGGCAGCGCCACGTGATTCGTTTCGACCATGTTTTCAAGCGCTATCCAAACGGTCGCGAAGCGCTGCACGATGCGTCTTTTGAAGTGCGCGCCGGAGAATTCGTGTTCCTCACGGGTCGCAGTGGCGCGGGCAAGAGCTCGGTGCTCAAGTTGATGACACTGCTCGAGCGACCGACGCGCGGTACGGTCACGGTCAATGGTCAAGAGACCAGCAGCTTGCCCGTGCGTGCGATTCCCGCGTTTCGGCGCCGACTCGGCATCATCTTTCAGGACCATCAACTTTTGATGGACAGACCCGTCTACGACAACGTCGCGCTACCGCTGATGGTTTCGGACACGCGCTTTCGCGACATCGACAAACGCGTGCGCGCAGCACTCGATCAAGTCGGGTTGCTCGACAAAGAACGCGTATCGCCTGCCGAACTTTCAGTCGGTGAGCAGCAGCGCGTTGGCATCGCGCGTGCGGTAGTAGCGCGGCCTACGATACTGATTGCCGACGAGCCGACGGGCAATCTCGATCACGGGCTCGCGCGTGAAGTGATGCAGCTCTTTCGAAGATTTCAGGATGTCGGCGTGACGGTGCTGATCGCCACGCACGATATGGCGCTCGTCCGCGAGTTCTCGCAGCGCGAGATCCTGATCGACGATGGCAAAGTATTCAGCGGCGCCCGCACGGAGACCGCCTCGTGAGTTCGCCCATCACCTATCTCACGCGGCACGCACAAGCCTTGCTCGGTGCACTCGGCAGATTGCTGCGCCGCCCACTCGGCAGTGTGTTGACCGTATTGGCTATTGCCGTCGCGCTCGCATTACCGGCCTCACTCTGGTTGTTGGTCAAAAATGCGCAACTCGCCACCGGTGACACGAGCGAGGCCATCGAGATTTCGGTCTATTTCCGTCCCGGCGTGGCGCTCGAAAAAGCCGAACAACTCGCCGCATCGGCTCGCGCCAGAGCGGAAGCAGGCACAGTAACGGTGATTTCGGCAGATGCCGCGCTCGAAGAATTCCGCACCTACTCGGGCTTTGGTGCGGCACTCGATTCGCTGCAGGGTAATCCGCTGCCCCATGTGATCACGGTCAAACCGAAACCCGATTACGCCAATCCGCGCGGCGTGGAATCTTTGCAAAAATATCTGCGCGCTTGGCCCGAAGTGGACAGCGTGCAGGTCGATGGTGAGTGGGTGCGTCGGCTCAGCGCCATCCTCGATCTGCTGCGCGAAGTGCTCCTCGCCTTCGCCGGCCTGCTGGCGCTCGGCGTGTTGGTGGTGATCGGCAACGCCATCCGCCTGGAGATTGGCGCGCGCCGCGCGGAGATCGAGGTCACGAAACTCGTCGGCGGATCGAACGCCTTCGTGCGCAGGCCGTTTCTCTATGAAGGATTTTTCCTCGGCCTGCTCGGTGGGCTCGCGGCGACCGGCATCACCGCCTTGCTGGCCTCTGCACTCGCCGAACCCGTCAGCCGAGTCTCGGCGCTGTACGGAGGAACCTATGCACTGAGCGGACTCGAGCTGCCGGAGGCCGCGGCGCTTGTTGGCCTCGCCGCGCTGCTCGGGGTCCTCGGGGCTTGGCTCGGCGCCGCACGATTGCTCGCGAAAATCGAACCCCGGGATTAACCTAAGGGCTTTTTTGATTCCTTAGTGAGTCAATAAGGTCTAAAGCATCCTAATTGACTGTCTGATGCCTCAATCGAACCTTGGCGCGGGTTAGCACTCAAAACCCCCGAGTGCTAGACTTTGGTCGGAGGTTACGACCCCATGCCCACACAGGTTCTTGCGCCACGTTATACCAATCTGTCGCTGGCCGGCCCGCTCGGCAGCCTCGACGCCTACCTCGACCGCGTGTCGAAGGTGCCGGTGCTGTCTCGCGAAGACGAACAGTCGCTGGCGCGCCGCTTTCGTGAAGAAGGCGATGTCGACGCCGCGCGCGCACTCGTGCTCTCGCATCTGCGCTTCGTAGTGCACATCGCTCGCGGCTACTCGGGATACGGGCTGCCGATGGGCGATCTGGTGCAGGAAGGCAATGTCGGGCTGATGAAAGCCGTGAAGCGCTTCGATCCCACGATCGGTGTGCGCCTCGTGTCCTTCGCCGTGCACTGGATCCGCGCCGAGATTCACGAATACGTGCTGCGCAACTGGCGGCTCGTCAAAGTGGCCACCACCAAAGCGCAGCGCAAACTGTTCTTCAATCTGCGTCGCCTCAAAAAAAATCTCAGCTGGTTATCGCCGGAAGAGACCCGTACCGTCGCCCGCGAACTCGGCGTCAGCGAACACGAAGTCACCGAGATGGAGCGACGCCTCACGGCGCGTGATCTGTCATTCGATCCGACGCCAGCCGAATCCGAAGAAGACGACACCTACTCCCCCGCGACTTACCTGCCCGCGCCCGATGCCGACCCGGCCGCGCAAGTCGAAAGCGAGGAATGGGAAGATGACACCCACGAACGTCTGGCCACCGCGATGCAAGCGCTCGACGCGCGCAGTCGCGACATCCTCGCGAGCCGCTGGATGGCGGGCGATGCCGAGAAAGCGACGCTGCACGACCTCGCCGCCAAATACAGCGTTTCAGCCGAGCGTATTCGTCAGCTCGAAGCCAACGCGATCAAAAAATTGCGCAGCCTGATGGTCGAGCCGGCCTGATCGGCGACCGACTCAATCGCCGGCCAACTCAATCGCCGATCAACTTAATCGACCCCACTCTCGGGCGCCGGGGGTGTGGTGGCCTTGGCGTAGCCGCGCGGCCTGATCGCCACGGTGTTCACGATGCGCGTGCAGCGCGTCCCGTCGCTCAAATAAAAACCATATTCGAATGAGGGGGTCGCCCGCTGATCACGCGCGAGCGCTGCGCGGATTTCGCGCTCGAGCGTCGCTGGAAACTCGAAGCGCAGTTCGAGATCAGTGCTGCCGCCATGTTCGAAATCGACGGTGAGCCCGCGCGTCCATACCGAATAACCGGGGAACACCCGAGCACAGGCGAGTGCCGCAATCGGGTCGGCGAGCGCGGCCTGATAGCCGCCGAACATCACGCCGCCCGGGTTACGTGAAATCGCATTGAGCGGCAGCCGAATACGGACGCGACGCCATTCGCGCTCCATCTCCAGCACCTTGATGCGCATCAACCAGAACGGCGGGTAGAGCTCGAGCATGCGCGCATCCGACAAGATACGACGATCCGACATGAAACGCAGAAAGCGCTGCACTAACCGCGGACGCGGCGGCTTGGGGGGCGACTGACTCATGCGTTGATCGCCTCTTCGAAAACGATGCTGTGCAAGATCGCGGTGCGCACGGCGTTCGGTGAATAGCCTCCTGCTAGCGTGATTACGAGTGGCACACCGAGCTTTTGACTCCAGTCGAGCACACAGCGCTCACGGGCGCGAACTCCGGCATCGGAGAGGCGAAACTTGCCGTAACGATCGCCCTCGGCCACATCGACTCCGGCGAGATAAAAGACGATGTCCGGGCGAAACTCTTTGGTGAGTGAGGGCAAATTCGCTTGCAGCGCAGAAAGGTAGGCATCGTCATCCACACCATCGGGCAAACCGACATCGAGCGTCGAGCGCATCTTGCGCGCCGGATAGTTTTTTTCGCCGTGGATCGAGAAGGTGAATACCGACTCGTCTCCTTCAAAGATTGCGGCCGTGCCATTCCCCTGATGTACATCGAGATCGACCACCAGAGCCCGTGCGATGCGACGATCGGCTTGCAGTCGACGGATGGTGATGGCGACATCGTTGAGCACACAAAAACCTTCGCCATGATCGGCAAAGGCGTGGTGCGTGCCCCCCGCAAGATTACCGGCACGACCATCCTCGAGGGCTGCGCAGGCTGCGAGCAAAGTGCCCTGAACAGCGAGACGCGAACGGCGCAGCAAGCGGGGTGACCACGGCACGCCGAGTGCGCGCTGTTCTTGCGCGCTCAACCCGGGACCAAACAATCGGTCAAGGTATTCGCGAGTGTGTACGCGCTCGAGATCCGCGCGCGCCGCTTCACCCGGAAGCATGATGCGCTCGGCCGGCAACAGACCAGCAGCGCGCAAGCGATCGTAAACGAGGGTGTATTTCACCATCGGAAAAGGGTGTCCCTCGGGCAGGGGCAGGTAGTAGTCCGGATGGTGACTGACTTTCAAGTTGGGTCCGAATCGGCTAGAACTAGCGGCGTCTCAGGGGGAATCGATGCACCAGTCGCTCACCGGCGGAATGGTAGTCAGCCGGGCGCTGGCACGCTACGGCATTCGTACCGTCTTCTCGCTGGCCGGTGCCTCGCACACCTTCCTGCTCGAGGCCTTGGAGCGCGACGGCTTTCGCATCATCAGCAATCGGCATGAATCGGGGTGCGTGAGCGCCGCCGACGGTTACGCACGGGTTACCGGCCGTCTTGGCGTAGCCCTGATCATCGCCGATCAGGGCATGCCAAATGCCATCAACGGCGTCGCGACGGCTTTTCACGCCTGTTCAGCCGTGTTGGTGTTGGTCGCGCGACTGCCGGACTCCTGGACCGAGGCCGAGTCGGAATACGACAACCTCAAGCATCCGCTCGTCGGCAGCATCAGCAAATGGGCGCGTACCGTGCCTACTGCGGAGCGTCTGGCCGAATATGTGGATGTCGCTGCAAAACGCGCCCTGACGGGCCGGCGCGGTCCGGTGGTACTGCAGATCCCGCAAGAATTCCTGCAGGCCAAAGTGACCGATGCAGGCGCTGTGCTGCCGCCCATCCCGCCAATCGCCCGACCGGCCGCCGACCCTGCAGCCATCCTTAGCGCAGCGAAGTTGCTGCAGACAGCAAAGAAACCGCTGCTGATCGCGGGCGCAGGTGCCTGTCATGGCGCAGCAGGTGATGCGCTGCGTGCGCTCGTCGAGCGCTGCGATCTGCCGATCGCAGGCAATGGCCTCGGCCGCGGACTCGTACCTGAAGATGGCGTTCGATCATTCAGCTGGCCATTCATGCAACTCGTGGCGCGCGAGGCTGATGTGGTCTGCGTGATCGGCGCACGCCTGAAGCAACGTCTCGGCTATGGTCTGCCGCCACGCTTCGCCGCGAACGCCAAATTCATACAGATTGATGTCGAAGCAGAGGAACTCTCGCGCAATCGTCGTATTGATGTCGCTATCGTTGCCGACGCCGGACTCGCCTGCAGGCAACTCCTGGAGGCAATCGACAGCCTCTCCTCCGCAAGCGAGGCGACGCCTGCACGTGCCCACTGGATACACGATGCACTGCAGGCCAGATTCCAATATCTCGACGCCCTGGCTGCCTCAAAGATTTCCGCAGATGTCATCCATCCGCTCGTGCTCGGACGCGCGATCGCCAAGCGCGCAGACCCCGCTGCGATCGTGATCGGCGATGGTGCCGACATCCAGAATTGGATGTACGCTGCATTACCCGTTCGGCAGGCACCGGGATTTCTCGATCACTATCCGATGGGCGCGATGGGCGTCGGCACGCCGCTCGCCGTAGGCGCCGCGGCGGCCGCACGCGAGATGGCGGAGCAAACCGGGACAACACCTCGACCGGTCATCATGACGACGGGCGATGGTGCCTTCGGGTTTTACCCTGCAGAGCTGCACGCTGCAGCGCAAGCCGGGCTCAAGATCACCTGCATCATCGGCAACGATGGTGCTTGGGGAACGGAGCTGCACGGGCAAACGCAGGCGATCGGCCGCTCGGTCAACACCGAGCTCGGTTTTCCGCCCTATGAGAAAGTCGCACAGGGCTTTGGATGCGAAGGACTGCAGGTCGCGAGTCCCGCCAAGCTTGAGGCAGTACTCGATGCTGCCTTCGCGCATGACGGCAGCTGTGTTGTCAATGTAATCATCGATCGCGGCGCCGGCGCTGCCATCAAAACCGAACCGCTTGCGAAGATGATTCTTTTCGATGATCTTGCAAGCAATATCAAGACTCTTGCATGAAGACCCTCGCATGAAGACGGTCAAAGGAGAATGACGCCGATGTCGAGCACAAACACCCCGGGCACGCCGGTTCCCTACCCCAACCCGCTTTACGCCTGGTACGTCGTCGTCGTGCTGCTGCTCGCCTACATCCTGGCGTTCATCGATCGCGAAATCATTGCCTTGCTGGTCCCCGACATCAAGGCCAGCCTGCAAATCAGCGATACGCAGATGAGCCTGCTGTTGGGCGGTGCGTTCGCGGTTTTCTACACGTTTTTTGGTGTCGCCATTGCATGGCTGGCCGACCGTGGCAATCGGCGATGGCTCATTTTCTGGGGGGTTGCGTTCTGGAGCGTGATGACGGCCGCCTGTGGCTTCGCGACCTCGTATGCGGCGCTGTTTTTGGCACGAGTCGGTGTCGGCGCGGGCGAATCAGCGCTCAACCCCTCCGCACTGTCGCTGCTCAAAGATTACTTCCCGCCGCACAAGATCGGTCGGGCGATCGGGCTCTACACCGCCGGGGTCTCAAGCGGCAGCGGTCTCGCCTTCATATTCGGTGGGGCAATCTATCCCAAACTCAAGGAAGCAGGCCCGGTCGATCTGCCCCTGATCGGCTGGCACGAACCCTGGCAGCTGATGTTCATCTATGTCGGTTTGCCGGGTCTATTGATCGCGCTGCTCGTGCTCACCATCCGCGAGCCCATCAGGCGCGAATTCCTGGTGTCGGGCGTGAAGCCTGTCGCCACGCCCGTACTCAAAACTTTTGCCCATCTGGCGAGTCGCTGGCGCGCCTTCTTCGTATTGTTCTTTGCGTTGTCGGGACTGGCGATCATGGCGTACGGCATCGGCTTCTGGATTCCCGAGTTCCTGCGTCGCACTTACGCTTTGACGCCGGAGCAACTCGGCCTCTGGGTGCAGTGGCGCGGCGTGATCACCATCGTCTTTGGCCTGACAGGCGTGTTGATCGGCGGGTGGATGAGTGATTACTTCCAGAAGCGCTATGAAGACGGATATGTGCGGGTATGCCTCGCATCGTTCGTGGTGATGGCGACGGGTTACTGTCTCTTCACGCTGATGCCGACACCGCTGCTTGCCGTGCTGTTCCTGATTCCCGCCACGCTCGGCGCCGCGGCACCCACTGC
The DNA here is from genome assembly GCA_046091005.1 of Gammaproteobacteria bacterium. Classification (GTDB taxonomy): domain Bacteria; phylum Pseudomonadota; class Gammaproteobacteria; order Steroidobacterales; family Steroidobacteraceae; genus UBA964. Next base: position 10,917 of record JBJTAV010000191.1, read on the forward strand.
CGCAGGCGCAGCCGCTGTGGTGTCGATCGCGCCGCCGACCATGCGCGCACAAGTCGTGGCGATCTACTATTTCGTGCTCAATGCCGTAGGTTTTTTCATCGGTCCAACGGCCGTGGCGTTGGTCACCGACTTCTATTTCGCCGACGAAGCGCAGCTGCGCTACTCGATGTTCATCGTCGCTGCTGCCGTATCGGTGATTTGCGGCAGTTTGCTGGTCTATAACCTGCCGCATTTCCGCGCTGCGGCGCGTGAAGCGCGCCAATGGGCGACACCCGGATCCTGAGCGCTAGACTCAAAATCCTTCGCATGCATTCTCTTCGCTGAAAGTTCTACAGAGGTTGTACCCATGGCCAATGCTGCCGCCGATCCGAAGCTCCCCATCCTGCAACGCGACCATCGCAGCGTGATGGGCAAGGTGCTCTACACGAGCAAGAAGCCGGACCGACTCAACCAGGAACGCGGCCGCGAGTATTTCCGCATCGATGTACATTCCGATGGCACGCGCACCTGCACGGCCCACTGTGAAATCGACGATCGACCGTCGGTGATGCGCGACATCACTTATTCGCTCGACGCACACTGGATGCCGACCGATTGTTTCGTGCGGCTCTCGGTGGGCAGCAAGTTCATGGGCTCGGGTTGGTTTCGCTTTCACCCCGACTTCGCTGAATGCGAGACCTTCACTTCACTCGAGGGCCGCGTCTCGCAACGCATGGACCTTGCCACACCACTGCTCACCTTCCAGAACCACGCCATCGCCTGCGACGCTTGGCACCTGCGGCTGATTGACCAAAAAAAGCCAGGCGAAGTGCAGCGCATCAAGCAGATGCTGCTGTCTTCACCCGATCATCGCGGCGCCACGGGACCGATGTTGTTCTCGATCGGTCTCAACATCGTGTTCGTGGGCGCCGAAAAAGTGACCGTGGGCGCTGGCACCTTCGATGCGTTGCACTTCCAATTCGTGGCCAATCCGGAGCTGCCTCAGGAACATCCGCCGTACGACGTCTGGTGCACCGCCGATGGTGAATACCTGTTCCTCAAGGGGCAGGTCGCGGGCTACATGCAAACCTATTACGAGCTGGTCGAACTCTCGCGCGGGCCGCACTGGGGC
>JBJTAV010000192.1:0-5784 GCA_046091005.1 Gammaproteobacteria bacterium
TGGGTTGCACAGTCGTCGTCACGGAAAGGCCACCGCCCATACCAGTGTGGCAACGCCATCCATCGGCGTGCCGACATCGACTTTGGTTTGCGGATTCATCGCAAAGAACATGTCGTAGCTGTCATGGCCGAGCATGTCACCACTTTGTTTGTCATCGACGAACGTCCACAACGCGTAACCTTGATACGCCCACTGCTTGCGGCCATCGGCGCGGGTATAAACGTCCCAATAACCGCGCGGCTTGGCATCGTTCGGCGCGAGGAAAGGTGACCACTTTTCGCAGCCCTGCAAACACCGCGCATTCACGCCGAGATCACGGCCGACCGCTGGTCGCTGCGGCGCGCCACGATGCAGACTTCGACCGCCGCCGGATTGGTAGATGTGGCCGTCTCGTTTGTAGAGCGTCTTGCCGGCCCGCGTGGCGAGCACGAGACCTTGGCTCGCCGTCAACTCGGTCCGCACCTCCGCTGGCATGAAGTGACGATAGACTGCAGCGGTGTCCCAAGAGGCGTCGACGCCATACGCATCGCCTGCTCGATTGTCCCCCGTATAGGTGTAGAGCGCGCGGTCCTTCCAAGCCCACTGCGAGCGGCCGTCTGCCCTCGACACCACCGTAAAATCATCGAGCGCCACCGCGAGCGCCGGCGCGAGCACCGGCATTCGTCTTTTGCCAGCGGCGAGACCGTCAGCCGTCAAGGGCGGTTCATCTTCGCCATCGTGCACGTAGACCGTCATACCGCGATGATCGACGAGCGTGATCGCTGCGGCATCGAGTACCTCGGCCACTTTCAGACCCGGTGGCGTGGCGAATCCGCCGCGCATGGGCTGAACGAGCGCGGTCTCCCACCCTGCGATCTTCGGTTTGTCACCGCCAGCACCGCGGACACCGCTACCACGGCGACCGCCACCGACCATGATGCCGAAGCCATCACGGCGCTTGGCACCAAAACGTGCAGCACTGTTGCCAAACACGGAGCCGGGGTCTGCGTCCTCCGCGAAGGTATAGGCGACTCGCCCCTTCCACGCCCATTGCGCCACACCGCTTGCGGTCCGCACGATCGTCCAATCGCCGACGGGCTGACTGCCGGCCGCCGGCTGCAAAGCCACGAATCGCGAATCGCAGGCTGCCTTGCAGAGGGGTGCGTCCGCTTCGCGGAAGTACAAAGTTTTACCTTTGGCGTCGGCGAACACGACTTCATCTCGGTAGACCATCGACGCGGTCTCCTTGCCTAGATCCCAACCCTGCCCACGCCCCACCGCTTGCAGCGTGATACCCGGCGGTGTGGAGGGTAGAGCCGTCGCCTGCGCCTGCGATGACTTGCCCCACGGCCACGAGATGACTGCCACACTGGCAACCACGACTGCACTGACGATCGCAATCGATAACACGATTGACGCGGAAAAACGGCTTCGCAGTTCTTGGAACATTGCGCCTCCTCCCCCGCAGCTCAGCTCAACATGTCGGTAATCGGTCGCGTCGCACGATTCGACTGCGCGCCCCACGCGCTAATCCGCACGCCGAAGCCTTGCTGTACGGTCAAGCCGACTCGAGTGACTGGATCACCGGCGAGCGCGATATGCCGCCCGGTCCGAAACAAACCGCCCGCATTGCCCACCGTCATCGTGGTGACGTTGTCCATCGTGTGCGTGCGGGCATAACCATGGTCCGTCTGCCACAACACGAGCATTCGATCGATCACCGACCCCGCGCCCTCCGGTGTCGATGTGAGCTTGCCCAAAAATTTGGCAAACAATTGATTCGCCCACATGATGAACCATGTGGTCTCGGGCTGATAACCGAGACTGTCGTCGATCGGCTCCTCGTGGGTGTAACCATGCCAGGTCTGGGTCGAACCCGCCTTGCGACAGCCCTGGGTATTCATGGTGACGTTGAACACGCGCGTCTGCCCACACGTCACCGCATGAATCAGCAAGGACGTGAGCAAATCGACATTGCGCTCAACGGCCGTCACCTCTCCGCCCGGCTCCGCCTCGACACCCACGCTCGGCGGCGGTGCGCAAGCGGGCAGCGGCTCAGGCGGTTCGAGCTGCATCGCGATCTGCTTCTCGAGTTGCCGTAGCGACGTGAAATATTCGTCCAGACGAACTCGATCACTGGCCCCCACAGCCTTCAGCACCGCGCGACGCTGATCGGCGACTTGCGAAAGCACGCTGACCTTCGCCAACGCCTTGGTCGAGGGCACGAATTCCGCGGCGTTCGGATCTTTGAAATCCGGTCCGAAAATTCGCCGGTAGAGCGCCGCCGGCGATGCCTCAACAGGCTTGTACGCGGCGCCCACACGCTTGCTGATTCCGAAACGACCACCGGTACCGGTGACATCCAGGGTCTGAAAACGGGTTTGTCGACCAATGACATCGGCAATGTCGCTGTCGAGACTGGCGCCACTGTCGCGACCGCTCGGAATACCGCCCAAGGTGGCGATTTGCACACCGGTTTTGTGGGTCTCTACCGGTCTTCCATCAAGGTGGTAATAACCACCACTGAGCAAATTGATCCGCTCCTTCCAAGGATCGAACATGGCGAGCTCGATCTTGTTGCGATAGTTGCTGCCAGTCTGCTCAGGCACCCATCGACCGGGATTCAATCCGAGGTACTGGAACCAGTTGCCAAACACGCTCGGCAAGGCTTGCCCGGTACCGGCCAGCGCCGTACCGGACTCATTCAAAAAACAATCCAGAAAAGGCAAGCCGACGGTCACGGCAGACCCGGCGAATGTGCCGCGCAAAAACCCGCGACGAGTCGTGCTCATGATTCGCACCTCACCTGACAGCCGCCGTCAAATTGCCCACCGCAACAGTGGGCCGCGCAGGAGCGGCCTGAAAGAACTCGGGACTAGTCACTATGGCGCGCATCAACTCCGGCACTTTGAAACCGCTCGCACGGAATTTGCCACGCATTTGTTTGAGGAACACGCGCTGATCCTGCGCAAGTTCCTGACCGAACGCGTACGCCGTCATTCGCTTGACGAGACACGACGGAATGGCTGGGTTGTCACGAACCGCCTGGGCAAACTCGAGTGAGTTGGAGAATTCAGCGCCATCGAGATCACCCGAGGTGTCGATGGGCTGACCGTTCTCGACGCGACGAAACTCCCCTGCCCCGTCAAAATTTTCGAGTGCGAGCCCCATCGGATCCATGATGCGATGACAACCCGCACAGGAGGGCACAGTTGCATGCGCGATCAATCTTTGACGGACCGTCTTGTGAATCGGGTCGTCGGTGTTCTGCACCAGTTTGAAATTGACATCCGGTGGCGGCGCAGGCACCGCCTGACACATCAGAACCTCACGTAACGCCTTGCCGCGCTCGGTCGGCGATGTCCTGCCCGGTGGCGAGTGCAACGCCGTGAAGCTCGAGTGACTCAAAATACCGGCACGCAGATCCTCCGGCGAAAACTCGAAAAATTCCCACCCTTCCGCATCGCCATTGGGCCCCTCGTGCGCCAGAGGAACCTGGTATATCGCAGCCAAAGACGGCGTCAGGAAAGTCTTCTTTGATGTGAAAACATCCCGGTAGTCGCCTTGCTGATCCAGCAGCAGATACACCAGCGTACGCAGCGTCTGCTCTTGTGCATCGGCCATCTCGCGGCGACTGAACTTCGGAAAAAGCGCGGGATCCTTGCTCAAAGTTTCGAACGTATCGAAACGAAGCATGTCCGAGAAGAACGCACGCACACCATCTTCGAGGCGCGGCGAAGCCATCATGCGATCGACTTGGCGCGCGAAGCCACGGCCAGCATCCAGTTCGCCCGCGCCGGCGGCACGCAGCAATTCGGCGTCCGGCCCCGTATTCCACAAAAAGAAACTCAAGCGAGCAGCTCGCGAATAGGCGTCTAGACGATAGCCACCGTCACGGTCCGGATCCTCTTCGAGTACCGGAATCCGGAACAGGAACTGGGGCGAGGTCAACATGGCCGAGAGACTGAGCGCGAGTCCGGCATGGAAATCGCGTAATACTTTGGTACCCGACGCTGCTGCGGCAACGAAACTATGCAATTCGGTCGCGTTCAACGGTCGACGGAACAGCAGTTCACCGACGCGCTCCAAAAATTCACTCGCGCAGCGCTCATCCGGTTGCTCAGGCTTGGCCGGAGTACACCGCAGAAAAATGCGCCGATTGTCCTCGCGCATCAGGATCTGTTCGGCGATGGCCTCTGCCATCGCATCGAACTGCTCGATACCGGCAGCAGTCACGCTGACGCTGGAGGCGCCGACCGCAAGCAAACCACCCTCACGCATCACCGGCTCGAGGCGGCCACCGAGGTCGATCTGTGGACCGAAAGCATCGGTGATTGCCAATCGGTATTGTTCGGGGGTCAATCGCGGCGCTTTGACTTCCGGCGGTTGGAATACCTTGGCCGAGCGCGGTGTCGAATCCGGCCAAAAGAAAAATCCGCCGGCAGCGAGCAAACCCACGGTCAAACTGGCAGCGAGCACGCGCCTCGAGAGCCGCTTCATGGCCGCGCCCTCTGCCGCGACGCCGTGCTGATATGCGATTCGGACGAGGTGATGAACGCGGGGATGGCCGTGAATCGGTACGCCACCGAGATCGAAAGGTTCTGACCGGTGGCCGGGTCCGGCTCGGCATCCGCCGCCTTCTTCATCGCATGCCATAAACCCGGGCGATCACCGACGATGCCGTTGTGGGAGAACGCGAAGTACAGTTCCCGCCACGGCTGAAAGCCACCGATCAAGCCATCCCACTGACCGCGTGCATCCTGCTGCAAACGCAGCTGGAACTGACTCAAATTCAACACCGGCGCGCTCAGCCCATTCCAAAGAATACTGAGACGCGGTTGTCGCAGGATAGTGAGCTCACCATTGCGCAAATAGCCGCGGTATTCGTTGAACGACCGCGGGTCCGGATCGGCGCGGTAGGTCGCGTGCCAACGCGGCGATCCGTCCATGTTCGAGCGCAGATGATCGAAGGAGCGTTGGATCCGCACGATCACCTCGCCGGACTTGCCCGACGGCGCGTCGGTGATGGTCATCAGCCAAGCCGGCTGAGAGTCGCGAAGTTGCACCCAGACCCATTCACCGTAGGCAGACGGACTGTTCCAAGTGCCGCGAAAATTTTGATTGCAACCGAGCGAACGAAACAATTGGTTGTCGATACCCGGTTTGCCGGTGAAGAGGTCGACGAAGTCATCTGCGGATTGCTCACCGTCCAGATCGAAACCCACCGATTGCCTGGCCTCGACGAATTTCAGCTGCGGATCGGGCACGGCCTCGGGATGAGTCATCGGATTCACGGGTTCACCGTTGATCACGGCGCGGCGCTCAAGGATTTCGTTTACCTGGCTCTCCCCCTCGCCGCCCTTGTCCCAGCCCGCCATCAGGCGCTTCACTTTCGCGGCCGCGTAACCCATGGTGCGCAGCGCGACAGCGATCTGACCGCGTTCGTCCTCGGGGTTTACGCCACCCCGGCAGTCGCCCGGGTTGTTGGTGAACTGCTGCGCGAAAAAACTGACTACGAAGGTTTGGCTCTGACCCCCCGCTGCAAGCGCGACAGGTGACGCGACGAGTATTGCGAGCACGGCCCCGAACGCAGCGCCACGCCGCGGACCCGGTTGCTCCCTCAGCGCGTCTGGACCCCACACGTCAGCCGCCTCCCCGATTGCTGATCAAGGTTATCCGTTTAAACTACGCTTCGGTCATGGTCGACGCGAATGAAATAATCTCGGTGCGTCATAACCGTACGTTATTCGCGATGGCGACGACATCACCCTGCCTGAGGTAACCCAACCGTTGGGCCAGCAGCAC
>JBJTAV010000193.1:0-3601 GCA_046091005.1 Gammaproteobacteria bacterium
GACCGATCTTTTTTTGCTCAAGGCAGCCGCCTTGCGCATGCTGCGGCGCCACGACGAGGAAGTAATCGCTTTGCAGTCGGCGCTGACCGTCGACCCTTACTGCTGGCCGGCGCTGCTGCAAAAAGCCGAGCTCTTTGAGCGGCAAGGCAAACCCAAGGCGGCCGCTCAGCTCTATCGAGACGTGCTCAAAATTTCACCCCCGCCCGAGTATCGGCCCGAGGCCTTCAAAAAACCGCTGGCCCGTGCCGATCAGATGGCCGCGATGTATGCCGAGGCGCTCGAGATGACGCTGCTGCAGGCGCTCGAGGGTCTCCCCGGACTCTCGCAGCGCTGGCGCGAGTCGGTGTCGATCATGGCCGGCCGCTCGAAGCCCTATGTGTCGGTGAGTAACCAGCTCGCCGTGCCGCGCCTGCCGGCGCAGCCGTTCTTTCGGCGCGAGATGTTCGACTGGGTACCTGAACTCGAGAAGCGCACGCCGGCGATTCGCGCCGAAATGATCGCTGCGATGAGCGAAGTGGGCGCCGAGTTTGCACCCTATGTGCAGTACAACCCGGGTGAGCCGGTCAATCAGTGGGCCGAGCTCAATCACTCGCGTAACTGGACGGCGTTTCATCTCTATCGGGCTGGCGAGCCGGTCGCCGAAAACATCGCCCGCTGCCCGCAGACGGCCGAGGCACTGAAGCTCATCGACTCGGTGCATCTCGCGGGAACCTGCCCGAATGCGATGTTTTCGGTGCTTGCGCCCAAGGCAAAGATTCCGCCGCATCACGGTGAGTCGAACGCGCGGCTGGTCGCGCATTTGCCGCTCGTGGTGCCTGACAACTGCCTCTTTCGCGTGGGCTATGACACGCGCCGCTGGACCGAAGCCGAGGTCATTATTTTTGATGACACCATCGAGCACGAAGCGGCCAACGACAGCGACGAGATCCGTGTGGTGATGATCTTTGACGTGTGGAATCCGCTGTTGACCCCGGAAGAGCGAGTGATCGTGCAGCGCATGGCCGAGGTCGAGCGCAAGTTCCGTTTCGACGCCTGAAAGCTTGCCTAAAAACGGCTGGCGATCGGCACGGCATCAAAGGCGATCGTCATGCGCTCGTCGCGCCCCGGAAAACTCTCGACACCGTGCCACTGGTATGACGGAAATAGTGCGAGTCGTCCGACCTTGGGCTGAACCCAGCCCGTCGGCTGCAGCCCCCTGATGGGGTAGGGCGGCTTGCCGAAAGACAACCAACCCGCGCGCTGCGGATGCTCGCTGATTTCTTTGGGCACGGTGACGTAATAAGCGGAGCTTACCCAGCCACGCGGGTGGATGTGGCTCACGTGATGTCCCGAGCCGCCCTCGAGTCGCACCGTCCAGCAGCCGTTCAATCGATAGGCGCCTGCCTTGCGACGAAACATCGGGTGCGTTGCATCGGCGGGCATCGAGTTCATCAGCTGCGCCATCGGCTCGCGGATCATGTCAAAGAATGCACGCAACACGGGGTCGGTCTCGGAGCCCGGATGGATCTCGATTTGTGTCCCGGAACGCACCGAGTTGACGAGCGGATGCGCCGTGAGCGTATGCCGCGCCCGCAAGCGCGCGGCGAGTGTCTCATTGAATGCTTCGATATCGGCGTAACCGGGTGGCGTTTGCAGCAGCGTGTTCCGGCATACCCGCGCCGGATCGGCAATGGCGCGCCAGGCCTCGTCACCCGCCATACGCAAGGCGAGCGTACGCAAAGCCCAGGCAAACTGCCCGCTGGGTCTGCGCTCGATGAGCCAGGCAGTATGGGCGAGCGCATCTTCGATACGCTCGGTCACCATGGCAACGATCGCAGCTTGCTCGCGCACGAACTCGAGTTCACTGCCGCTCTCGAGCGCCGTCGAAATCAACGCCAAGGCCTCCGTGCTGCGCGAGGTCTCGGCGCAGCGGGTCGCGAGCAGTGCGGCGAAATGGTAATCGGCAGGATGTACTCGGAGCCCCTCGCGCGCGAGCTGTTCCGACTCGTCGGCGAATCCTGCATTGACGAGACTGCTGATGAGTGCAAGGCGCAGAGCCCTATCCTGCGGATCAGCAGCCACGGCTTGACGCAAATGATCGGCAAAGAATTGCTTCTCACCCATCATCCATTCAAGGTCAGCGAGCCGCGTCTGCAGATCCACATTTCGCGGAAAGTTGCGCACACCCTCGCGCAGAAAGGTCAGCGCCTCAAGCCAATTGCGTTGCAGCACGCGCAGATCGGTGAGCGCGATCAGTGCGCTCGGCGCATCTTTACCCGCGAGCAGCGGACGCAATGCCGCTTCGGCTTCAACCACCCGCCCGACGCTCGCGAGTCGTGCGCCGAGCGCGAGCCAAAATGGACTGCGGGAGCTGTCCTGCTCGCCGGCGTGGGTGAGCACATCGAGCGCCGCCTGACGTTCGCCGGTCTGGGCCAGTGCTTCGGAGAGCAAGACGGTGCCGTGGAGTCCGCCGACACCGGGTTTCGCCGCGCGCAGCACCGCGAGCGCATCGTCCGCTTGGTCCATCTCGAGCAGCGTACGCGCGAGACCGACCCGAGCCTGCGCGAGATCAAAGTTATCCAGCGCCAGCCGAAACACGGCCTCGGCCTGCGCCAGGTAGCCCGCACCGCGCAGCAGATTGCCAAGGTTATTGGCGTACTCGGCGCGCATCTGTCGATTGACGCCCGGCAGATCGAGCGATCGACGCATCAGATCTTCTGCGCGCGACAGCTCGCCCTGCGCACGCGCGACGAGACCCGCGAGATGCACGGCAGGTGCCCAGTCGGGGCTCGCACTCAACGCCGCCGTTACTGCCGTGGAGGCGGTCTCGAGTTCGCCCGCCGTCAGGGCGCGGTGTGCTTCGGTCAGAAGGGCGGCCGAGCTGCTTGGCGTCGCAGAGCGCGTCATGCCGAGACTATATCCGGAATCGCACAGCCTGCCGCCTGACAGTCCGCGCATCGATCCGTTAGCATCGCGGCATGAAGTGCGCTGAACCCATGCGGCATCTGGGCGCGGTCGAGATCGCGCCGTTCGTCGCTGCGCTCGCTGCACAGCCCGAGAGTCTTTGGGATGCCGATGGGCAGTTCCAAAAGCAGCTCGCCCCCTATCGCAAGAGCCGCACGATTTATTTGCTGATGACCGTCGGCGGCCCCCTCGCTCCGACCCGCGAACTTGCCGGTTGGGCGCCATTGCAGCAGGCGTTCGCGGCGATCGCCGCGCGGATCGCCGAGTTTTATCCGCGGCCGGGCCGCGTGCTCAATGCGCAGGTCGCACTGCTTGGGCCCGGTTTGGATATTCCCGAGCACGTCGATTTCGGACCGACTCTCGAGGCCACGCATCGCGTGCATGTGCCACTCGAGACTCATCCCGAAGTGCAGTTCATCGTCGAGGATCAGAACATCGCTTTGCAGGTGGGAGAGGCCTACGAGCTCGACAACATGCGGCGTCATCGGGTCTTCAATCCGTCGCCTTTTCGTCGCATCCACATCATCGTCGACTATTACGAAGAGCCAGTGCCCGCGATCGTGGCTGCATCCGTCTTTCGATGACGATCTTGTCGCATCGGCACCGCTTCGTGTTCATCGCGGTGCCCAAGGTCGCCAGCCACAGCATTCGTTTTGCG
>JBJTAV010000194.1:0-6013 GCA_046091005.1 Gammaproteobacteria bacterium
TTTCTGCGTAATGCGAGCAGCGGGGAGCTGTTGAATTCACCCTTGCTGTCGGGCGTCGTGGCGATCATTTTTTTCTTTGGGGTGGTGCTCGGCCTTGCTTACGGCATCGGTGCCGGAACCATCAAAAGCGATGCCGTAAGCAAGGCCGAGCACCACCCCAAAGAAAAAAATGATCGCCACGACGCCCGACAGCAAGGGTGAATTCAACAGCTCCCCGCTGCTCGCATTACGCAGAAACCCGGCACCCGGCAGGCTGCCGAAGGGCAGCATGGACCACACCAGCGCTGCGACAAGCAGTAGCAGTGCAACGCCCGAGAAGCGCAGTCCGCGTCGCTCCGCGGCAGAGAGTTCACTCGCCGTCTCCTCGGGGCTGGCCGGCGCCGAAGCGCCCGCGACGTGCGCGGCGCTCGGGCTCGGCGATGCGGGGTCCGGAAAACGCGGCGCCGTGAAGCGCTCGGCCACGAACCAGCCGAGCAGTGTGATCAACGGCGTCGAAACCGCCATGAAGTACCAGTTGGCGAGTGGGCTGACCGTGTACGTCGGATCGACGAACCGAGCAGCTTCCTGCGACAACCCCGACAGCAACGGATCGATGGTGCCGATCAGCAGGTTGGCCGAGTAACCCCCCGAAACACCCGAGAACGCGGCTGCCATGCCGACGATGGGATGTCGCCCCGCCGAACGGAAAATCAGACCTGCGAGAGGAATAAGCAGCACATAGCCGATTTCGCTCGCCATGTTCGACATCACGCCAGCGAAGACCACGATCGGCGTGAGCAGGACCCTCGGCGAAGCAAGCACGAGCTTGCGCAGTGCTGCAGCCATCAATCCTGAATGCTCTGCGACGCCGATGCCGATCAGTGCGACGAGCACGGTGCCTAGCGGCGCGAACGAGGTTAAGTTGCCGACGAGGTTGGTGAGAATGCGGTGCAGCCCCTCGAGGCTCAGCAGGTTCACTGCCGTGACGGTGGCGCCGGTACTCGGGTGCTGCACTGACAGACCGAATTGCGCCGCCACCCACGAGAGCAGGATGACGAGCAGCGCCAGCATCGCAAACAGCGTGGCCGGATGCGGTAGTGCGTTGCCGCTGCGCTCGACAACGTCCAGAAAACGGTCAAGAGCAGATTTACGGGTGGTTGAATGATCAGTCATGCGTCAAATTGCAACCGAATTCCGGGTGAGCATCAATCCCCGGTGCACAGGAGGGGGCCATGAGTGGTAACGAGAATACGCTGAACCCATCGACCGTTGTATTGAATGACGGCTCGCCGTCATCGCCTCTGCGCCGCGATCTATTGCGTGCGGGTACGGGAGCCTTGGCCGCGGCACCGCTGCTTGGTTGGTCTGACTCGGTGTTCGCTGCGACGCCCGGAGGCTACGATCCCTCGATGTCGGTGACGCTGAGCCCAGAGGAGCTCGCGCGCTATCGCAACCCGGCGCTGCTCAAGCATCTGCAGTCCGCCAAACCGCTCGTCAATCGCGAGCGCGCCGTAGAGATCATGGATCGTTCTGGCCTCGATGCGCTCGTAGCCGCGACGCCGAAGAACGTCTATTACCTCTCGAGCCACGACAACGCTTTTTATCACACGGGCATCGAACACATGCTCTTCGCGGTGTTGCCGCGTCGTACCGATGTGCCGGCCACGCTCATCGTCTGGGGTGCGTTGCTCTATCACTTGGATTACCGGCCCACCTGGATGCCGAACGTCGAGATTTTCACGGCACCGGCACCCCTCGAAAAGGCGGTGGCGAGTAAACCCTTCGATCCGCCTGCCATGCGCTACAACCGCAACCTGGTGCGCAAAGGGGCACGACTCTCCGATCGCGACCGCTTCCAGCTCGCACTGGCTGCTGAGTTTGCCGACAAGCCTGCGGCGTCTGCGCTGCATGCGGTGCGGCGCGCGTTGATCGCTGCAGGCGTCGGTGCGGGTCGGGTGGGCTTTGATGATGTGCGCGTCTATCCGTGGCTACGCGATCTCGGGTTGCCGGCTCTCAAGGGCGTCGATGCCGCCGATATCTTCAAAGAAGTGCGCATGGTCAAATCGGCCAACGAAATTGAGGTCATGCGCGAAGTGTCGAGACGCTGCGAGTCAGCGCTCGATGCGGCGATTGCATCGCTGCACGTCGGTCAGGCGATCAGCGAAGTGGAAATCGAATACCGCAAGCGTATCGGCGCGTTGGGCGGCGACACGCGTTGGCTGATCATCAATCAGGATGGCTTGAACTCGGGTCGCATCGAGCGCGACAAGGTCATCAAGATCGACAGTGTCGGCGAGTACCTCGGCTACGTCGGCGATATCGGTCGCTCCATCGTCGTCGGCACGCCGACGGACGAGGTGGGCGGTCGCAACGCGGCCAATGCCAAAGCGCTGCGCACGGCGTATGCGGCGATCCGTCCTGGCATGCCGTTCGATGAAGCCTCACGCATCGTGGGCGATGTGATGCGGCAGGAGGGCTACAACGGCTTTGGGGCACCGCACAACGTCGGCATGGATCACACCGACCAGCCGAATTCGCTCGCGCGGCCGGGTGCGCGCGGCGAGCCGCTGCGCTTCGAGGTGGGTTCGGTGTTCACGCTCGATGTGCCGTATCTGGAAATCGGCTACGGCTCCTCGCACGTCGAAGACATGATGGTGTGCACGCCGTCTGGCGCGGTGCCGCTGTCCTCGGGTCAGGTGGAGCTGCGCGTGCTGCGGGCCTGATCGAGCGCGGCGAGTTGCTCGCCGCTCAGCGTCAGGCTTGCACTCTGCAGCAGGGTTTGCAGTTGCGACACATCGGTGGCACTGGCGATCGGCGCCGTCACGCCGCGTGCCAGCACCCAGGCAATCGCGATGGCGGCGGGCGTTACGTTGTGCGTAGCTGCCAGTTCATCGAGAACCTCGAGTAAACGCAGTCCCTGCGCATCGAGCCAGGCCCCCATGCGTGCCCCGCGAACGCTCTTGCCGAGATCGGCGGCGCTACGGTATTTGCCGGTGAGAAAGCCACCCGCCAGCGCGCTGTGGGAAATCACGCCGACCCGTTCACGCTGGCAGAGCGCAGCCAGCTCGCCTTCGTAATCCGCGCGCTGCATCAGGTTGTAGAGCGGTTGCAGACTGCAGTAGCGCGTGAGGTCCAAACGGTCACTTGTGTGCAGAGCAGCGGCAAGGCGCGATGCAGAGAAGTTCGAAGCGCCGATGGCGCGCACTTTGCCGGCCTTGACGAGTTGGTCAAAGGCCTCGGCGGTCTCTTCGAGCGGCGTGTTCGGATCGTCGCGATGCGCTTGATAGAGATCAATGTAGTCCGTGTGCAGGCGTTGCAGCGAGCGATCGACTGCGCGACGGATGTAGGCGGCAGACAGGCCACTCTCGCCCGGTCCCATCTCGAGACCCACTTTGGTGGCGATCAGCACGCGGGCCCGCATCGCAGGGCCGCGACTCGCAAGCCATCGACCGATCATGCTTTCGGATTCGCCGCCCTGATGGCCCGGAATGAAACGCACGTAGGCATCGGCGGTATCGATGAGATTGAAGCCTGCTTCGACGAACGCATCGAGCAGCGCGAACGAGCGTGGCTCGTCAGCGGTCCAGCCGAGCACGTTGCCGCCGAAGGCGAGGGGCGCAATCTCGAGCGCGGACTGGCCAAGGGGGCGGCGGGCTGGCGGATGTTGCGTCATGGTCGGTGTTACCTCAAAAGTCATTCGAGTCGCAGCCAGCGACTCAGGTGTACATCCAGCGGATTGTCTTGCCAGCCAGCGACGTTCGGGCGGACGAGATTGCGTGCGACCTCTTCGATCAGCGGTACGACCGGCTGATCGCGATTGAGGAGCGCTTCGGCCTGCTGCAGTCCTTTGGCGCGTTGCCGTGGGTCGGCTTGCTGCAAGGCCAGATCGAGTGCTGCCTCGAACTCGCGGCTCGAGTAACGAGCTGAGTTGTAGGTCGAGGCGGCACGGAATCGCTCGAGAAAGGGCTCGACTGCGGGGGGCTCCTGCGCACCCGTCAGCGCGATGTCGAAGTTGCCTTGGCGCAGATCGCTGATCATCGCGGAGATCTCGCTGCGTTCGATGCGCACGGGAACGCCGAGTGCCGTCCACATGGCCGCCACGGCGACACACATCTGCTCGCCGTTGCCACTCGGCACGCGGAAGACGAGAGGCGCGCTACCGGCGCGCGGGTAGCCCGCTGCCGCGAGCAAGGCACGCGCCTCGGCATTGCGCGCGGCCTGCGTGCCGCGCCGCAGGATGTCATCGGTCGGTGGCAGATCGAAGGGCAAGCCTGCAGGCAACACTCGCGTGGAGGGGCGTTCGCCACTGCCGAGTACACGACGAACGAGCAGATCACGATCGACGGCGAGCGCGAGGGCGCGGCGTAGTCGTGGATCGCGCAGCGCGCCGCGGGAGACATTGAGTCTGAGGTAACGCACGCTGTGCAAGGGGACGCTGCGCACGATGGTGGTGCCGAGCTCTTGCGTCAGCGCTTGGGTCTGAGACCCCGTAAATCCGGGCCAGCCGTTGATGGCGAGTTCCCCTGCACGGACGCGCATGACGAGCGAGGGCGTATTGTTGGAGGGCACGTATTCGATTCGATCGATGGCGATGCGTGCTGCATCGTGATGGTACGGATTGCGCTCGAGTAGCGCGTTGCCTCGAGCGCGTCGCGACAGCAGCCGGTAGGCGCCGTTGCCGACGTGTGTGCCCGGCTTGGCCCAATCTCTCCCCGTGCGTTCGATCACATGCCGAGGCAAGGGGAAGCCCTCCTCGCCTGCCAGTAAGGTCGGGAGCCAGGGCACGGGATGTTCCAGCGTCAGTTGCAGGGTGCGGGCATCGAGTGCGCGGGCCCCAAGCGATGCGGCAGGCAGCTCACCGCGGTGGATGCGGGCGGCGTTACGCAACGCGTAGAGACGCGTCGCACGGGCGGCCGGCCGCGCGGCGTCGAGGGAGTGCTGCCAGCCCCACACGAAATCGCTTGCCCGCAGCGGCGCGCCGTCCGACCAGCGTAGATCGGGGCGCAGACGGAACGTGTACACCAAGCCATCGGGCGAGACGCTCCAAGACAGCGCTGCACCCGGGATGGTGGCGCCTGCCGCGTCGAAGGTCGTCAGACCCTCGAACAGATCGCGGATCAGGGTCTGCGCACTGGTGACCCCGGACTCGCGCGGCGCGAGCGTGTCGGGCTCGCCGAAGACGCCGCGACTGAGGGTACTTGGGGCCTTGCCGAGCGGCGCCTGCGCGAGGCGTGTCGACTGTGCGACGGCCACCGGGAGCAGCAGCGCAGCGCACAAGATCGCGAGCCGCAGTCGATACAGCCGTCGCATCGGGGGGAATATACTCCCTCGCATGCGCTATACGATTCGCACGGACTTCGAGCGACCATCGGCCGAACTGCTCGCACGCGTGGCGGCCACGCATGTTGGTGTGACGGGGGTGCATGCGGGACCGCGGCAGGTCATGCATGCCGCCATCAAGCCGCTCGATCCCTCGTGGCGCATTTGTGGACCTGCGTTCACGGTTCGACCCGAGGATCCGGCGGATTTGTTGGTCGGCGAGGTGGCGGGCAAGTACGCGCAGCCTGGCGATGTGATCGTGGTCGATGGCGCAGCGCGGACCGATACGGCCTGCTGGGGATTCGGCATGTCCACGGCGGCGCGTGAGGCGGGCTGCGCGGGTGTCGTGCTCGATGGGCTGTGCATGAACGCCGCGTTGCTGATCCGCGAGCGCGTTCAGTTACCAATTTTCGCGCGCGGTTGCATCGCTCGTGCGGGTGTGGCCGAGGGACCGGGCTGGCTTAATGCACCGGTGATCTGCGGTGGCGTCATCGTCCATCCGGGCGACATCATCCTCGGCGATCTTGAAGGCGTCGTGGTATTGCCGCGAGCCGAGGCGGAGCGCATCGTCGCCGCCTCGGGTGGCTATCAAGGCAAAGCCGCCGCGGAGGCGGCAGCGGGTCAGCCTTATTACGAGCGGCGTCGCAGCGAAGAAAAACTTCGCGCCTTGCCGCAAACCGAGTTCCTGTAATGGCGCACAGTCCCAACACCGAAT